>NZ_KV802668.1:360278-434725 GCF_001810775.1 Rothia sp. HMSC062H08 | reverse complement strand
TCGCCGCGGCGACTCATACAACTATACAGATGCCTAAACACCCCTGCAACCCGAAAAGGGGTGAAGTGGACCACAAGTGGGGCCTTGAAAGGGTCTCAAACACCCTCCCAGACACCAAAGTGCCTAGTCAGTGTGTTTTATGGGTGCTAAAAAATCTTCAAAAAACTTCTAGAAACCTCAAAAATCTGCGAATTCCCCTCGCTGGAGCCCCAAAACAGGGTCGAAAGGCGCCCAAAGCCCTCGCCAACAAAGACAAACCAAGAAACCCCAGAGCCAGAGGGTAGCAGAACGATACAAGAAGAGCCCCTCCTGACGGAGGGGCTCTGTGTATATAGGGAACAGAAAAGGAGGGGCGCTCCCCCACCGAACATTCAGTACTAAACACTCAGCACTAAACACTCAGCAGAGAAGAACCCCTCCCCATCTATATGTATCGAGAAGACTAAATCAGCTCTGTATTAGATCAGCTCTACAGCGCCCTGGTTCTTCTTGCCACGGCGAACCATCGCAAAACGACCGTGCAGCAGATCATCCTTAGAAATAGCTGCGTCCTCGCCCTGAACCTTCACGCCGTTCACCGAAGCGCCACCCTCCTTCAGAATGCGACGAGCTTCAGAGTTAGACTTCGCAAAGCCCAGCTCAGTCAGAACAGAAATCATGTCCAGACGGTCCTCAGACAGCTTCGCCGAAGGAAGCTCAGCAATCACAGACTCCAAGGTAGCCTCATCTAGAGCAGCGAAATCGCCCTTACCGAACAGAGCCTCCGAAGCAGCCACAGCCTGATCGGTAGCCTCAGTACCGTGAACCAGCGAAGTCACCAGGTACGCCAGAGTCTTCTGAGCCTCACGCTTAAACGGCTCCTTCTCAACCTTCTCAGCAAACTCAGCAATCTCAGCACGAGTCAAGAAAGTAAAGACCTTCAGGCGATCCACCACATCCGCATCCGCAGTGTTCAGCCAGAACTGGTAGAAAGCGTAGGGCGAGCACATCTGCGGGTTCAGCCAAATAGCGTTACCCTCGCTCTTACCGAACTTAGTGCCATCAGAGTTAGTAATCAGCGGAGTACCAATAGCGTGAACGCTCTTACCCTCCACCTTACGAATCAGCTCGGTACCGCTCGTCAGGTTACCCCACTGATCAGAACCACCGGTCTGCAGAGTACAACCGAAACGACGGTTCAGCTCCAAGAAGTCCAGGCCCTGCAGAATCTGGTACGAGAACTCGGTGTACGAAATGCCCTCATCAGAGTTCAGGCGCTTCGCAACAATCTCCTTCTTTACCATGGTGCCCACGCGGAAATGCTTACCAACATCGCGCAGCAGCTGCAGAGCAGACATCTGACCGCTCCAGTCCAGGTTATTCACCATACGGGCAGCGTTCTCACCCTCGAACGACAGGAAACGCTCAATCTGAGCGCGCAGAGACTTAACCCACTCAGCAACAACCTCAGGAGAGTTCAGCACACGCTCAGAAGTCTGACGCGGATCACCAATCAAACCGGTGAAACCACCCACCAGACCCAGCGGCTTGTGACCGGCAAGCTGCAGACGACGCATCACCAGCAGCTGCACCAGGTGACCCAGGTGCAAAGAAGCCGCAGTCGGATCATAACCCGTATAGAAAGTCAGACTCTCCTCGCTCAGCGCCTTCTCCAGAGCAGCCTCATCAGTGCTCACGTGCACCAGGCCGCGCCACTTCAGTTCCTGCCAAATATTCTCGAAGGTATCGTCATTATGCTGCGCGTTGAGGATCTCGGCAGACATGCTTCTCCCATTCACAAGGTAACAACGCCCGAAGGCGCTCGAACAAAATATGTAACAAGCCTAGCACCGCACCAGCCCAAACGCTCAGAAAAACCCAAGCGAGCGCCCAAACCGCTACGGCACCAGCCCAAAGAAATAACAGAAAGAGGCTACAGAGCTATGAAGGCTACAGGCCCGCGGGCATCCGCGAACCCACCATGTGCAGGCGCTGAGTCGGACGAGTCATCGACACGTACAAGTCGCCCACAGCACCACCAGCATCATCGATCAGCTGCTGCGGCTCAACAATCACCACAACATCAAACTCCAGGCCCTTCGCCTCCCACGGAGTCAGAACCAGCACCTGATTCTCCAACGCAGTCTGCGCGGTACCCGTACGATCAGCATGAGCACGAGCCACAGCCTGAGCCGTCTGAACATACAGGCTCGGCGGGCACACCACACCAATCAGAGCACCACCCGAATGAGCGACCTCCTCGCTGACCACGGACACGGTCTGCTCCACAACAGACTCGGCGGCAACCTCATGAACCAGCGGAGGCCACTGGCCCTCACGCACCGCACGAGGCGCAGACACCTCATAGCCAGCAGCCTGCGCAACCGATACCGCCGCCTCAGCAATCTGAGCCGGAGTACGGTAATTAATCGTCAGCTCCTCCAGAGTGAAACGCTCACCCACAAACGGCTCCAACGCCTGCGACCACGACGAAGCAGCCGCAGCAGAAGAGGCCTGTGCAATATCGCCCACAATCGTAAACGACTTCATCGGGCAACGACGCATCAGCAAACGCCACTGCATGGGTGAAAGCTCCTGAGCCTCATCCACCACAATATGGCCATACGCCCACGTACGATCAGCAGACGCCGCAGCCGCAGCAGTCATACGCTCGCCACGAACCTCATTCATCATCGCAATCTGCTCAGGAGTAATCACGCCATCAGCGCCAATATCCTCCAGCGACTGGTGAACATTCTCCAAAGCCTTCGCCGCATTCTCAAGGTTCGCACGATGCTCCGCCGCAGCACGAGCCGCAGCAGCCGCACCGGTCACCTTCGAAAAATCACCCAAAAGCTCAGCAGCCTCATCCAGCAGAGGAACATCAGCCTCCGTGAAGGGGGCATCCGCCGGGCGAGCCAACAGCTCACGCTCAGCCTTCGACAGCTCACGAGTCGCAGACTCCAGATAGTGCGGCTTCGAAAACAGCGAGCGCAACAGAGTCTCAGGCGACAGCGGCATCCACGCCAGATTCAAGGCACGGCGCACATCCATCGAGGCACGCACATCATCCTGCAGATACGGACGCTCCACCACACGACCCGCCGCACGGTTCAGCTGATCATCCAGCTTCGCAGTCAGCTCCTTCAACAGAATCTTCACGAACGTCTCACGAGCCTCATTATGCGGCTTGCCCGTCGAACGAGCACGAGAACGAGCCGAACGAACCATCTCCGGAGTCAGCTCAACATCAGTACCCTCAACATTCAGACGCTGAACCTGAGCCGGCACCTTCTGACGATCCGCCACCGCACACTTAATAACCTTCACCATGCGCAAATCGCCCTTCAACGCGGCAACCGCGCGGTCCTTCTCAGGCACAGCACGCAGACCCGGATACAGGGTCGCCAACGAAGACATCACCACGCCGGTCTCACCCAGCGACGGAAGCACACGCTCGATGTACCACATGAACGAATTCGAGGGGCCAACCACCAGCACGCCAGCCTTCGACAGGCGCTCACGGTTCGTGTACAGCAGATACGCCGCACGATGCAGCGCCACAGCTGTCTTACCGGTACCGGGACCACCCTGCACCACACGCACACCCGGCAGCTCCGAGCGGATAATCGCATCCTGCTCAGCCTGAATCGTCGCCACAATATCGCCCATGCGGCCGGTACGCTTCTTATTCAACGCCGCCAGCAGAGCGCCCTCGCCGTGGAGGGAATCCTCATCCTGCAGCATCTCCGAATCGAAGACCTCATCCTCAATATTGACGACAGTACGGCCCTCAAGCATCAGGTGACGGCGACGGCGCACACCCATCGAGTGGAAAGCAGTTGCCTGATAGAACGTACCCGCCTCCGGGGCACGCCAATCCATCAGCAGACGCTGCTGATTACTATCCGTAATACCGATACGACCGATATAGCGCACCGCATCAGCACCCTCACGGTCCATATCCAGGCGTCCAAAGGTCAGACGAGAATCCACAGCATTCAGCTGCGCCAAACGATCCTCATAGTGGGTAGCAAAAGAGTCACGCTCCGAACGGTTCTGATGACCGCCCACCGCCTGATTCTTACGCACAGCAGCCAGCTTCTCAGCCGTCTCCTCACGGAGCTCATCCAGACGGGCATATACGCGAGCAACATACTCACGCTCCGCAGCCATCTGCTCAGCAAACAGCTTCTCAGCCGCCGAAGAATCAGCAGACTGCTGGGGCAAAGATTCAGATGACACGTAAGCTCCTTAAACCTATGGTGTCTCAAAGACAGGGTGCGACAGGCACCCAAAAATACGGGTCACTATTTTACAGGACAGGCTCCGTAGCGCCGAAATATTACCCCCACAGAAAAGTGCCCCACCGGCTCAACCGGCGGGGCACCCCTCATCAATATCAGCTGCACACGCCCAAAGGACGGTACGCCTCAAACTCTATAAAACTACTTCGACGGCAGCGGGTACTCAGAGACCAAGCTCAGCGTCTCAAGACGGTAACCGTCCAGCGCCTCACGACCGCCCAGGCCCTCCAGCTCCAGAAGAGCACCAACGCCGGCAACCTTCAGGTTCGCGCGCTCCACCAACTTCGCGGCAGCCACCAGAGTACCGCCAGTCGCCAGCAGATCATCCAGCAGAAGAACACGGGTGCCCGGCGCGAAATCACTACAGTGAATCTCGATCGCGGCGCTACCGTACTCCAGCGCATACTCCTCACGGTACGTCTCACGCGGAAGCTTACCCGCCTTACGAACCGTCATAATGCCAGTGCCCGTAGCGTACGCGAGCGCAGAAGCCAGCAAGAAACCGCGAGCCTCAACACCAGCCACCACATCAAACTGACCATCAAAACGAGCAGCCAGCTCATCAATGCACGCCTTGAACACCTCAGCATCAGCGAAGAGAGTGGTCACATCGTAAAAGAGGATACCCTCATGCGGGTAATTCGGAATCGTAGCGCAAGCAGTCGGAATCAACTGCTCAATAGGGGTTCGCGAAGCCTCAGAAGCGGGAACGCTCATGCTCTCTCTTTCGTGAAGGGGATAGCCCCGGAAAAATTACCCGGGAACAATAACGCGGTAGAAGCCGCCTACAAAATTCTACCCTCTTCACCCGCGCTTGTCCTCAGATGAGCGACAAGAACCATCTGCCGGAATTAGCCTCTCTGAATCACAACCCGCAAGTCACGCTTAAGAATCTTGCCGGTCGGCCCCAGCGGCATGCTCTCCACCATCACGTAGCGGCGAGGATACTTATACGCCGCCAAACGAGTACGCGCCAACGCATTCAACTCCGCATGCAACACACCCTCATCAGCACCCGGACGCGGCATCACCACGGCGACAACCTCCTCGCCCACGCGCTCATCCGGCACACCCAATACCGCTACCGACTGCACATGCTCATGGGTATAGAGAACATCCTCAATCTCACGCGGATACACCGAATAGCCGTTACGCAGAACCATGTCTTTAATACGATCCACAATAAAAATATTGCCCTGCTCATCAACACGAGCAACATCGCCGGTCGCAAACCATTCGCCGTCAAAAACCTCAGCAGTAGCCGCCGGATTATTCCAGTAGCCAGCCATTACGTTCTCACCGCGCACCCACAGCTGACCGCTCACACCCGGCGCGCACTCGGAACCTTGCGGGCAACGGACCTGCACCTGCACACCCGGCAGCACACGACCCACCGAACCGAGCACCATGCCAAACTCCGCCTGGTTAAACGAAACCACCGGCGACGTCTCACTCAAACCGTAGCCCTCATACACCGGGCACTCAATCAGCGTTTTCAACGCAGAATGCACCGGCGCAGGCAACGGCGAACCACCCGAAATGCCGAAACGGATGCGACCACGCAGCGAGCGCGCACGCTCAGGCTCAGCCTCCAGCGCCGCCGCTAACGACACATACATGCTCGGGACCGCAGCCAACACCGACACCCCAGCACTCTCAATCAGATTCAGCGCACCATCAGGGGTAAAACGCGGCAGCAAAGCCACCGTAGCCGACGCCGCAAACGCCGCGTTCATCGACACCGTCTGACCGAACGCGTGGAACAGCGGAAGGCCACCAAAAATGACGTCCTCAGCGGTAAACCCAAAAACGCTCACGCAGCTACGAGCATTCGAGAGGATATTCGCGTGGGTCAGCGTCGCACCCTTAGGTTTGCCCGTCGTACCCGACGTGTAGAGAATAATCGCCGGGTCGCTCGCCGCCACCGGGACAGGCTCCAGAACAGCATCCGACGGATCCGCATCCGACAGCGCGCTATCGGCAGGCGCATCAAAAGGAGCCACCGGCGAGCTCTCTCCCCCGGTGAAAATCTCGCAACGAACCGAACCGTTCTTCACCGGCACCGTCGAGGTTGCCTCCGACGCCAGACGAGTACCCGCAAACGCAAAAAGCACCTTCGCCCCGCTATCGCGCAGATGATACTCCAGCTCAGCACCCGACAACAGCGGATTCAACGGAACACAAATCGCGCCCGCAGCCACAATGCCGTAATACAGCGCCGGCATCAACGCCACGTTCGGCATAGACAACGCCACGCGGTCACCACGCTCAACACCGAGCGCCGCCACATGACGCTGAACCTGCGCGGCCGCAGACGCCAACTGCGCGTAGCTCACCACCTGCATATCAGCAGAGTCAGAAGCCGGAATCGCCAAAGCTGTCTTAGCCCCCGAACCAGAAGCAGCCTCAGCCAAAAGGTAGGCAATATTGTTCGCTGAATCGTGTATTTCAGACATGATAGAAAACTCTCACCACAGAAAAATCGGTATATCTAGAAAAGGAGAAGACGAGCTAGAAGCCCGGCAAAGAACCCGAAGACAGCAGAAGGGCGTACCTTCAACCGCTCCCCCCGAAATATCAGAAGAACAGCGCAAGATACGCCCCAGCTACTACTGAGCAGCAGACCAATCCAAGAAGCTCTCGGCAAGCGCAGCCCCACCATTGGGGTCACGAGTAATCACTATTACCGTATCGTCACCGGCAATAGTGCCCATAATCGCTTCAAGACCGCCCTGATCAATAGACGACGCCAAGAACTGCGCAGCACCCGGAGGAGTACGCAGAACCGTAATATTTGCCGAACCCTCAGCGGTAATCAGCAGTTCCTTAAACAGGGAAATCATACGGGCATCAGGTGCAGTACCGCCGCCACGACGAGCAGGATAATTCGGCACAGCATAAATCAAGCCAGCGCCTTCATCACGGATGCGCTCAGCGCCAATTTCAACAAGATCACGGGAAAGGGTCGCCTGAGTAACCTTCATACCATCATCGGCCAGGTACTGCGCCAGTTCAGCCTGGGAGCGGACACGTCGGGTCTGCAGCAATTCAACGATGCGTGCCTGACGCGCGATCTTGGTCGAGGGGAAAGGCATAATATCTCTTCTTCCTACGGTGCCAATCACGAATTCAGAACGGAGCTGCCCAACGGTGGCGCAGCGCGACATTCTTTACTACCCAAGATAATACATATGCACATAAATATGCGCACCAAATATGGATTATTCCAAGATATGGGGGAAATTTCAGGGTTTATCTCACCAACTGTCACGCAAAATGCCGCGAATGTAGCGTGTATCTACACATTCGGGCGCATAACCTCACAATGAATGCATAGCGTGCAAGAACATTGTGGGCTGGCGCGTTGCGCCGGTCAAGAGACTTTCCGGTAGGCGAGCGCGAAAAAGGAGCCCGCCTCCAGCAACATCATGTGCGCCAGAAACAGGCTCCTTCAACAAAACTTCGAGGTGAATCCTCAGGACTCAGAACGCCTAGCGCTCATCCTCCACCAGACCATCCAGGTCCTCATACTCGACATCGCGCGAACGGCGGTTCAGCCACACAGCAAAACCCAGACCCAGCAGAAGCACCAGCACCGCACCAACAATACTTGCGATACCGGCAAAACGCTCAGCATTCACGCTGTCCTCAGTCACAGGCTTCAACGTGCCCTTCTCGGCGGTGTAGACGACCTCAAGAGTGCCGCCCTTCTCCACCAACAGGCCGTCTACCTCACGCGGGAACTCCGAAGGAACGTCACCAGTCTGCGAACCACGGAACTCAATCGGAGCACCCGAAGTCACTTGATACTTATCCTTCAGGTTCGACACATACGTCTTACCGTTCAGCGCGTCATCAGCCGGCAAGTTGCCCTTATAACGAGCAACATTGCCCTTCGTAATCAGGTCAGGAGTCAAATCCTGGTAGGTGCCCTGAATGACCCAGCTCTTACCGGCATACTCGGCGTTATTATTCACCGACGCAAAAGCACGGACACCCGCAATAGCCAAAACAATGGAAAGAATAACCGCGACAGCAGCAGAAAGAACCGACAGCCAGTTTACGCCCGGGCGGTCATCCAGCTCTTCCTCACTCATCGCGAAAAGAGAGGAGTTCTCTTCCTCATCGTCGTAATCCTCGTACTCGTCGTACTCCTCATATTCAGAATCCTCGTACTCAGAATCCTCAAAGTAGGTTTCTTCGACCTCAGTAGACTGCGACAGCTCATCCTGTTCGCGCGAGTTCTCTCGATTAGCCATTACTCTCTCCCTCACTTCATCTATCTTCTAGGGTACCCATAACCACATGAGTTCACCACTGAAAGCGCTTATCAACGCTTCATAAACCAACCCAACAGGTAAACCCACCACGCAACGCCAAAAGCTACGGGGTGGGAGCCAACAACTCCCACCCCGTCAGCACTAGGCATTACGCCTTAGGGTTAGACCCGGTTAGACACGCGGTTCCGCACCCAGCTGCTCAACAGTCGCAGCCACAGCAGCCTCACGAGCAGCCGATGCCTCATCAGCAGTCAGCGTACGATCCGGCGCGCGGAAACGCAGAGCAAACGCCAAAGACTTCTTCGACTCATCAATACCGACACCGCGGTAATCATCAAAGACGCGGATGTCCTCCAGCAGCTCGCCAGCGCCCTCACGCAGAACACGCTCCACCTCAGAAGCAGGCAGATCGCGGTCCACCAGAAGCGCCACGTCCTGAGTAGCAGCCGGGAAAGTCAGCACCGGAGTAGCCTGACGCGCCTCAACACGACCAGCAAACAGCGCCGAGAAATCCAGCTCAAACGCGCAGGTACGCTCAGGCAGGTTCAGCTCCTGCAGAAGCTTCGGGTGCAGCTCACCAGCGAAACCAACACGCTCACCGGCAGCGTTCAGAACCTCAGCCACACGGCCCGGGTGGAATGCAGTATGCACACCGTTACGCATCTGAATCTCAGCCGAAACAGCGTCAGCGACCAGACGCACAGCGTCCAGGGCGTCACGCCAATCGTAAGCGCGCGGAGTAGCGCCGGGCATCACCTCATGCTCAGTACCTGCAAACAGGCCAGCAATGAAAGTGGGCTGATGCGGAATACCGGCATTCAAATCAGCCAGAACCTCATCCGAAGGACGAGCACCCAGCGGCGGAATAGACTCCGAACCCAGCTGCTCACCCGGGATGAACACGTGACCCGCCTCAAAAATAGCCAGGTTCTTGAAACCGCGAGACAGGTTACGCTTCAGAACCTCAACCAGGCCCGGCAGCAGCGAGCGGCGCATCCAGCCCTCAGCCGAAGAAATCGGGTTCTCCAGGCGAACCGAAGGAACCTCAGTCACCGGGTTCTCAGGGGTGCTCACCCACGGAGCCGACCACAGGTTGTTCGCATCAGCCGACACGAAGGGGTACGCGAAAACCTCAGTCAGGCCCGAAGCCGCCAGCGCGTTCAGCGCACGACGCTTACCCGCCTGCTCCGGAGTGTAACCGCGACCCGCAGGAGCCACCGGCAGAGTCGAGGGGATGTTCTCGTAACCGTCAATACGTGCGATTTCCTCAGTCAGGTCCTCCTTCGCACGCAGGTCAGTACGCCACGACGGGACAGTCACCGCGTAACCAGACTCGGTACGCTCCACCGAGCAGCCAATCTCACGCAGGCAAGACTCAATCTGCTCCGGCGAGTAATCCACGCCAATACGACCAGCAGTGTAATCAGCGGGCAGGTCAATCACGACCGGCTCGTAGCCCAGGGACACGTCGGTCACGCCCGGCTCAACCTGAGCGCCAGCCAGCTCAACCAGCAGCTCAACCGCACGCTGAGCGGCAGCAGCCTGAATCTGCGGATCCACGCCACGCTCAAAACGCTTCGAAGACTCAGAAATCAGCTTGTGACGGCGAGCAGTACGAGCCACCGACACCTCATCAAAACGAGCAGACTCCACCAGAATGCGGGTGGTCGAATCGGTCACCTCAGTCGAGGCGCCACCCATCACACCGGCAAGACCAATCACGCCGGAATCATCAGCAATAACAATATCCTCGGGGTGCAGAGTACGCTCAACACCGTCCAGGGTCACCAGCTTCTCGCCAGCAGCGGCGCGACGCACCACAATCTCACCCTGAACCTTGTCAGCATCGTAGAAGTGCAGCGGCTGACCGGTCTCCAGCATCACGTAGTTCGAAATATCCACCGGCAGCGACAGCGAGCGCACACCCGCCAGACGCAGACGCGAAGACATCCAGGTCGGAACCGGCGCGTCCGCCTTCACGCCCGACACCTCACGCATCACGAAACGAGTGCATGCGGGGTTACCGTGAATCGGGGCCTCATCACGCAGAGAAACCGGGTGACCGGACTCGTTCGCCTCCGGGGCGCGCTCGCCGTACGCCAGCACAAAATCCTCAAAGGAAGAACCGGTAGCGTGGCACCACTCGCGAGCAATACCGCGCAGAGAGAACGCGTAACCGCGGTCCGGGGTCACGTTCACCTCAGCAGCCTGATCGTACAGGCCCAGCAGCTCCATCGCGTCGGTGCCAAGCTCCGGGTCCAGGCCCAGGGTCGAAAGCACCAGGATGCCGCCGTGATCATCGCCAATACCCAGCTCACGAGTCGAGGCAATCATGCCAGCCGACTTGTGACCGTAAGTCTTACGAGCGGTAATCTCGAAACCGCCGGGCAGAACAGCACCGGGCAGGGTCACAACAACCTTGTCGCCGGGTTTGAAGTTGTGGGCACCACAAATAATGCCCTGAACGCCGGAAGGCTCAATGCCCTTACCGGTCAGAGTCTGCTCCTGGCCCTCCGGAACCACACGCACCTGGCACCAGTTCACGGTCTTGCCGTTCGAGTGGGTCTCCGGCTCCATAGAGAGCACCTGGCCAACCACAATCGGGCCGGACAGCTCATCAGAGGGGCGGTGAACGTCTTCTTCTTCCAGGCCAACCTTCACCAGGGTTGCCATCAAATCTTCAGCCGAAGCATCCTCGGCTACAGGCACGAACTCGCGCAGCCATGACAGGGGTACACGCATAATTTAGATCTCCATCCCGAACTGCTCAGAGAAACGGATGTCGCCTTCAACCATGTCATGCATGTCAGCGACGTTGTTACGGAACATGAGGGTACGTTCAATACCCATACCGAAAGCGAAGCCCGAGTACTCCTCAGGGTCAATACCCGCAGCACGCAGAACATTCGGGTTCACCATGCCGCAGCCGCCCCACTCAATCCACTGCGGGCCGCCCTTAGCGTTCGGGTGCCACAAATCCAGCTCAGCGGAAGGCTCAGTGAACGGGAAGAAGTTCGGGCGCAGGCGGATCTTAGCGTCCTCACCGAACATGGCGCGTGCCATGTACTCCAGGGTGCCCTTCAGGTCAGCCATCGTCAGGCCTTTATCCACGGCAAGGCCCTCAATCTGGTGGAAGACCGGGGTGTGGGTCGCGTCCAGCTCATCGGTGCGGTACACCTGACCCGGGCACACAATGTACAGCGGCAAATCACGCGAAAGTAGCGAGCGCATCTGCACCGGCGACGTGTGAGTGCGCAGCAGCAGGTGAGCGTTCTTCGGCTCAACGTAGAAAGTATCCTGCATTTCGCGTGCCGGGTGATCCGGCTTAATGTTCAGAGCGTCAAAGTTGTACCACTCAGACTCCAGCTCCGGGCCGTCAGCAACTTCCCAACCCATACCGACGAAAATGTCAGTCAGGCGCTCCTGCATCAGAGCAATCGGGTGGCGGCCGCCCAGGGAACGGCGAGGCGAAGCAGCAGAAACGTCCACAGCTTCCTCAGCCAGGATGCGAGCCTCACGCTCAGCCTCCAGCTCAGCGGTACGAGCCTCAATAGCCTCAGTCAGCGCCGCACGAGCCTGACCCATCAGCTTACCCACCGGGCCCTTGTGCTGGTTCTGAAGATCACGCATCTGGCGGTTAGCGATGCTCATGATGCCCTTCTCACCGAAGAAGCTCAGGCGCACCTCCTTGAGGCTGTCAAAGTCCTTAGCCTTCTCGCGAATCTCCTGCTTGGCACGCTCACGCTCAGCCTCAAAAGCCTCACGGATAGCGTCCAAACCGTTCTCGGGGTTCTCCTCCAGAACCTGCGCAATGCGGGCGAGAACCTGAGCCGGGCCGTTAAGACCCTCGTGTTCCTGCACGGAATCGGTCATTGTCACTCTTCTCTGCATACCACCGGCACTATGCCGGCTGGCTCGTTATACACCTTAGGCAGCACCGTCTGCTCTCCCCCGGCTACCCACACAGGGTGCGGGACAAGGGGAAGGCGACGGGCGCATATCCTATCCATTTTAGACCAGAGAAGGAAGCGTAAACAGCAGAACGCCCGGATAGTCCATCCGGGCGTTCTTAGGTATATAGCCTCAACAACAGCGTTGAAGGGTCGTACTTACTTCAGAGCCTGCTTCACAGCCGGGTCAAAAGAAGCACGAATCCACAGCACGTTCGCAATGAACCATGCCGCATACAGGGGCACGAAGCCGTAGCGCTGAGCGTCAATGACATTACCAATCAGAGACATAATCGCCACGAACGCACCCAGAATTGCAAAAATCAGACCGACAGTCAGGCCCAGACGCTTGCCCTTCTGAATCGTGAAGTACACCCAAATGTACACAACCGCAGAAACAACCAGCAGGCCGATACCGCCTGCAACACCGAACTCCGGCAGACCCTTCAGCGGGGACAGGTTATCCGGTGCGAACGAGGAAATAACACCGTGGATCAAGCAGAGCAGCGCGGAGACAATCATAATCTCCTGCAGACGCAGAATCTTCGGGTGCTTGGTCGGCGAGTGGAACAGAATTCCGCGCGGCTCAGCGCCGCCTTCCTGAATATAAATAGCTTGAGTGTCCGAGGGAACCGCGTCGGAGCGGTAGGCACCCGGATCAAACGGGGGTTGAGCAGTCATCATTGTCTCCCAATACGTATGTGATTTCTCCCTCAATACTACCCGCCTACCGATTGGTTTCCAAAGTATGTATCCGTGTCGAACCCATATATGACAAAATCCCCTCCCCAACAAATACACAAGTCAGAATCACCTGGCGCATAAATCACCCTCAAAATATGAATAAAGGCGGGACTCCCCACAGGGAATCCCGCCTTCACAGTGTCAAAAAAGATAGAGAAAATTTATCCTGTTGCCGCCGCAAACGTGTCACACAACGGCGAATTAGCCTCGCAACGAACTAGCGCAGAGCATTAGGTCAGATCTTGGGTCTACGCCTCGCCAGTGCCAGTGTCCTGCAGCTGCTGCAGGAGCGCTTCCACAATCGGCAAATCCGCCGGAATCCACGGCAAACCCAGCAGGTCATCATACGCCTGCGCGTCATCCTTAGACTTCGGCAACGGCATCCACCGCAGAGCACTATGATCTTCCAAAGTATCCGGAGTACCCGAAAGAATCTCAGCAAAGAACACACGCATCGCCAGACGCTCGCTCAGACGCCAACCCTGCGGATACGCACCGGGCACCTCAGCACCCAAACGCGCCTGCACACCCAGCTCCTCCTTCAACTCACGCACCAGCGCCTGCTCGCAGCTCTCCCCCGGCTCGACCTTACCGCCCGGGAACTCCCACATGCCGGCAACAGTCTGCGGCTCAGAACGCTGAGCCACCAGCATACGGGTCGGAGCCACCAAAGAATCAACCACGGCGGCGCCAACCACCTGAACCTCAAACGAGGGCGACACTTCACTCATCTTTCTCTACCTTCTTCTACGCTTTAGAATCCTTCATCGGATGCGCATCTTCAGCAGCGTGCTCCGCTACTTCCTTCTCTGCATCCTCAGTATCCTCAGGCTCAGGAGCTTCCTCCACGCCTTCCTGCCACTCTTCTTCCTCATCATTCATATTCGAGGCTTCTGCCACCTCACGGCGAATATTAGTGCCGTCATTCAGCAGAATCAGAAGGCGGTTACCGTTCTTGAACTCCATGAGGAAGACATCCTCAAGCTCGACCTCAGCGGCACGCAACTGTAGGTACACCCAATCCTCGGTCTTGTGCGCATCCGCGATATCGCGAGTGACCAAGCTACCCTTCACAATCAGAGCAAAGTTCGGCACACCGTCACCCTTACGGATCACGCTCAGCGCACCGTTCGGTTCAATCTGAGCGAACTCAATGTCTTCCAGGTCGTAAATACCCTGCGCACGAAGGTCAGCAATCAGGCGCATCGGATCAAGAACCACATCTGCCTGCTGGAAGCTCTTAATATCGATATCACCATCCGTAATGACCGGCACGCGCTGCTCACGCACCGCCATATGCAGAAAACGAATCTTCGTGGTCGCCACGTTCAGCAGCTGAATCATGCACAGCGTAAACACCATGTAGATGACAAAGTAGAACAGGCTAATCTGCTCGCTGTACAACACGCCACCGAACACACCACCGATGACAAAATTACCAATGGTGTCAATCGGGGTCTGGTGCCCCGCCTGAGAACGGTGAGTCAGACGCAGGTACACCAAAAGAATGATCAGGCCAACGAAAATCTTTAGCAAACGATAAACGATCATCTCAACGGTCATAACAAAAATCTCCTAGAACTAAGCCCGGAAAATATCCGGCTCCAAATAAATGATGCGTGCCGCAGGAACTGCCTCACGAATACGAACCTCAGCCGCGTCAATCTCATCAGCCACCGCACGACCAGTGTCAGCATCATGAATGCGAATCTTCGCCGCCACCAGAATCTCCTCAGGACCCAGGTGCACGGTCTTAATGTGGATAATGCGCTCGCTATCGCCATCCTCAATCGCCGCGCGAATCTTCGCCAAATCCTCCGGCGAAGCAGCCTCGCCCAAAATCAGGGACTTCATCTCCACCGCCAGGAACGCCGCGATGAAGACCAGCAGAATACCGATAGCTAGGGTGCCGAAAGCATCCCACAGACCATTACCGGTCAACAGAGTCAGACCCACACCAAAGAGCGCAAAAATCAGACCCAGCAGCGCACCCGCATCCTCCAGCAGAAGCACCGGAAGCTCCGGGTTCTTCGAAGTACGCAAGAAACGCATCCAGCTCTGCTTGCCCTTCAGCTCACGCGACTCCTTCACCGCCACGCGGAACGAATTACCCTCCAGCAGGATCGAACCCACTAGAACAGCCACCGGAACCCACTGCCACTCAGTAATACCGTGCGGATCATGCAGCTTCTCAAAACCCTCATACAGGGCAAACAAACCACCCAGCGCGAAGATAATAATCGACACAATAAACGCGTAAATATAGCGGTTACGGCCATAACCAAACGGATGTTCCTCATCAGCCTGCTTCTGCGAAGCGCGACCGCCCAAAAGAAGCAGAAGCTGATTACCCGAGTCAGCCACCGAGTGAATAGCCTCCGCCAACATCGACGAAGAACGAGTCAGCGCAAAAGCCAAAAACTTCAGCACCGCAATACCCAGGTTCGCACCCAGCGCAGCAATAATCGCGCCCGAACCCGAATGACCAGAAGGAGCAGACATAATTTCCCTTTCTCAGCCCTAAACTAAAACTCTAAAACCCATGATGCTAAAGCGGCCCACCGCTGTACCACAGCCGTGAACCGCCCAAAACCTAGCGAGAAACGCCGCGCTGAGCCATTGCCGAAGCATACAGGCACACAGCAGCAGCCGTACCCACATTCAAAGACTCAGCCGAACCATAGACAGGAACAGCCACGCGCATCGTAGCGGCAGCCTTCTCTTCAGCGTTCAAGCCCTGCGCCTCATTACCGAAAAGCCACATGGTCGGCTTAGAAAGATCAAAATTCCCCTTCACACCGGACGGGGCACTCGCCTCCACACCGGCACGACGAGCCGCAGTGTACTCACTCAGCTCCTGCAGATTCACCGCACCATAGCCGTCAGCAGCCAGCACAGCAGTACCCTGAGACTTCACATCCTCCGCGAAATCCTCCAGCTGCACGCCCTGAATAATCGGCACATGGAACAGCGAACCCGCAGTAGAACGCACCGTCTTCGGGTTATACAAATCCACCGAACCCTTAGTCGTAATCACCAGGTCAGCACCGGCCGCATCGGCCACACGAAGAATGGTGCCCGCATTACCCGGATCCTGCACACGAGACAGCACAGCAATCAGCTTCGGGTTCAACGCGCCCTCACCCCACAGCAGCGAGAATGACGCATCCACCATAAAGGAAACCGCAATAATACCCTGCGGGCTCACCGAATCAGCCATCGCCTCCAGCACCTCATCGGTCACCACACGCATAAAAACGCGGCGACCCTCCTCCGGGGTAGGAGTGCCGTACACCTGCTCCAGCAGCTCAGCAATATCCTCATGACGGTCAAAAGCCGCCTCCGTAACGTAGACAGCATCCAGAATCGGCTTCTTCAGATGCGCCTTCAATGCCTCACGCACAGCCTGCGGGCCTTCCACCAGGAACTGGCCCTTCTTCGTGCGGGCAGCGCGGGTACGCAGCTTCGCAATATCGCGCACACGATCTGCCTGCGGATTGGACATCACAACGGGGGTACTAATACGTTCAAAAAAGTTCACTCTTAAAGGGTACAGGCAAAGGCACACCCAAAAACGCAGAACAGCCACAAGCACAACCCCCAGATACGCAGAAAGCGGCCGCCCACACTCAAAAGTGCAGACGGCCGCTCACGACGCTTAAGTATCCTACCCCGAACCTAGATCTTCGAGGTAAGAACACAACCTAGGCTAATTAAGCCTTGGGAGCCGAGGTGTCCTCGGGCAGGTTGTTCTTAGCAATCTCAACCAGTGCGTTGAAGGCAGCGGGCTCGTTAACAGCCAGCTCAGCCAGCATACGGCGGTCAACCTCAACACCAGCAGCCTTCAGGCCCTGGATGAAGCGGTTGTAGGTCAGGCCCTGTGCGCGGGAAGCAGCGTTGATACGCTGAATCCACAGGCGACGGAAGTCACCCTTCTTCTTACGACGGTGGTCGTAGCTGTAAACCAGCGAGTGAGTGACCTGCTCCTTAGCCTTACGGTACAGGCGAGAACGCTGACCGCGGTAGCCGGATGCACGATCGAGAATAGTACGGCGCTTCTTGTGCGCGTTAACCGCGCGCTTCACACGTGCCACGTGTGTCTCCTTCGTCTTATGTCCTGAACAGCTCACATATCACGCTGAACAGGAGCGAGTCTTTAATCAGTGCGCACCACTATCGGTGCACCAGGTGCAGAGAGTAAGCGTTGCTTACTTACCCAGCATCTTCTTGACAACCTTTGCCTGGCCGCCGGTAACGATCTGGTCAGAAGCCAGACGACGGGTCAGACGAGAGGACTTGTGCTCCAGGTAGTGGCGACGGTTCGCCTGCTGGCGCTTAACCTTGCCGCTACCGGTGAGCTTGAAGCGCTTCTTAGCACCAGAGTGGGTCTTCTGCTTCGGCATAGCTGCCGTTCTCCTTACATTCATCCCCCGCCACAACGGCGGGGGAGCTTAGTGGGGTTGAGCGATACACGCATCAGCCCCAAGGACCAAAGGTGAGGCACCCCTGACGAGGCGCCTCGGAACCGGCACCGGGTGAACCCGCAACACCCACCCAACGGTGGAGGCGCGTGCCCATCCTAAAGTGACGACCCGGTTCCCTACTCGGCGGAAGCCTGTGCCTTCAACTCGGCAGGCATAGCGTCTGCCAAAGAATTAGTTACGGGCTTCGCCTTGGTCGTGTCAATACGCTCGCGACCCTTGCGACCGCCGGCGCCCTGCTCACGGCGAGCCTCTGCCTTACCGCGAAGCGGAGCCAGAACCATCACCATGTTGCGGCCATCCTGACGGGGGCGAGACTCAACGGTGCTCACCTCAGCCAGCTCAGCCGCCAGACGCTCCAGCAGACGCACACCCATCTCGGGGCGCTGCTGCTCACGACCACGGAACTGAATCATTGCCTTGACCTTGTCACCACCGGAAAGGAAACGACGAGCGTGTCCAACCTTGGTTTCGTAGTCGTGGGTATCAATCTTCAGGCGGAAACGGATCTCCTTCAGAACGGCATTAGCCTGCTTCTTGCGGGATTCACGAGCCTTGATTGCGGCTTCGTACTTGTACTTACCGTAATCCATGAGCTTGCACACGGGCGGCTTCGCGTTCGGGGCAACCTCGACCAGGTCGAGTTCGGCGTCCGCAGCCAGACGCAGAGCGTCCTTCAGAGGGACAACGCCTACCTGCTCGCCACCGGGACCGACAAGACGGACCTCGGGAACGCGGATACGATCGTTAATGCGTGGTTCGCTAATGACTAGCTCCTGTGCTCTGTGGGTTTCCCCGTGAATACTATCCGTTGCGGGCGCTAAAAAAGCCCCCGCAGTTACACAAGCGGAGGCACAAACCAGCGTACGCCGAAATCGGCGGACGAACCCGTTCACCTCAAAACTCGCAAACAAACGCCTGCGGCGGTCAACCGGGTGGGAGGCATGCTCCACTTGCAAACTGCCTACAACCATACCGCAGAATCCCCGACAGACGCAAGGAAATAGACGCAAAACACCATAAAAATTGCGGGGGCTCCCCCAGAAAGTCCACAGAAGCACCCACTCTTAAGGACGCATTTACCGAAATAAACGAAATGTGAGATTCTAGGGTTATGAGCACTGAAAACAATAACTTCCGCTTTACCGCGGGAGAAGAAACCCCCGTCCACGGCCACACCGAGCTCACCGAGGAGCAGGTCGAGGCCGTTAATGAGCAGCTGCGCGATATTGCAGACGTTCCCGCCATCGAAATCATTAGCTCCGCAGCCATCCACATGATGAGCGCCGCAGCCGTCAAGTGCGGCCTAGCAGCAGACGAAAACGCCGACGACCTCAAGGACCTCGACGAAGCACGCAAGCTCATCACCGCACTGGCAGGCCTCGTCACCGCCGCAGCACCCGAAATCGGCTCCCAGCACGCAGCGCCCCTGCGCGACGGCCTGCGCACCCTGCAGCTCGCCTTCCGTGAAGCATCCCCCTTCCCGGACGAACCCGGCAAGGGCCCCGGCGAAAAGCTCACCGGCCCGGTCTACTAAACCAGGTTTCCAAGCCCGCCAGTCCGCCAAGCCGCATCTGGCCTACTTACGGCGAAACCCCGTCTCCCTCACAATGAGGAAGACGGGGCTTCGTTATGTATAAAATCTGTGCGGGTTAGCGGGAACGGTAGCTTTAGCGGGAGCCAGCAGCCTCAAGAGCCTGCTCAAAACTAAAGTTGCCCACATACAGTGCCTTACCAAGCACCACGCCCTCCAAACCGTACGGAACCATGGAACGCAGCTTCTCAAGATCAGCCAGCGACGCCACACCACCGGACGCCACCACCCGGCAGGCAGTCTGAGCCAGCACCTCATCCAGCAGCTCCGCACCGGGACCCGCCAGAGAGCCATCCTTGCTCACATCCGTAACGATATAGCGGCGCACGCCCGCGCCCTCCAGCCAAGCCAGTGCCTCCGCTAGGTCAGGACCCGACCAGTCGGTACCGCGAGCCACCGTCACCCAGCCCCGCTCAGGGTTGTAGCGGGCATCCAGGCCAAGAGCCAAAAGATCAGAATCCACGTAGCGAGCCAGGGTGCTTTCAAGCCAGGAAGAATCCGCCAGAGCCGCGCTGGTCACATTCACTCGGTCCGGGTTCAGACTCAGGGCGCGCTCCAGGCTCTCAGCATTGCGAACGCCGCCGCTGACCTGGATACGAACCGGAGCGGAGCCCGTTCGGGTGTTCTCGGCACGGACGGCGGCAACCACCTCAGCCAAAACCTCAGTATTCGTACCGCGCCCAAACGCCAGGTCAAGGTCAACCAGGTGAATCCAGCGAGCACCAGCCTTCACCCAGGTCAGAGCCGCCTCCACCGGGTCGAGGCGCTGCTCACCACCGGACAGGGTGCCACCCACCGGGCGCACCGCGTAGCCTTCAGAAATATCAACAGCGGGCAGAAGTTCAAGAACGGGTGCAGACATTAGTTACCTCCTGCAGCAGTAACGGAGTCACCAGAAGACAGGCGACCGGTCACCGCCAGGGATGCAACCCAGCGGCGCATAAACTCCGCACCCAGCTCCCCAGAACCCACCGGGCAGAACTGCACCGCAGTCAGCGGGCCGTTCTCCACCGCCGCAATATAGGCGGGTTCGGTTGCCGTCCAGGTCACCGCCGGAGGGGCAATATATTCAATGCTCTGGTCAAAAGCCCACTCAAAAACGCCGTGCTCAGACTTGAAGTGAGCCTCGCCCTCAAGGTCCTTGAGCAGCGCACTATCGGCAGACGGGCTCAGAGCGGAAGCTCCGGGCGCCAGGTCGCGAGTAGAAAGCTCCACACCCTCACCGGGCCACTCCCCCATGCCCTGCACCTGAACCTGCCCCATCTGCGGATGCTCCACCGTAACGGAGTCGAAGAGGCAGCTCAACGCTGCACCGGCGACCAACACCGGACGACCACCAGCCACACGGCGACCAATCACGCGCTCAGCGTCCTTAGCTTTCAGATCTTCGTACGCCTCGAGAGAGCTCGCACCGCCGGCAACCACCATGCCGTCAGCCTCACGCAACTGATCGGGCACAGCGGTCACGATAACGTCCGCCCCAGCATCCTGAAGAAGCTTCACCAGGGCGCCACGAGTGCCGGGTTCCCCCAAAACGGCAACCACAGGACGAGCGGTCTGAGCGTTCTGTACAGATTCAGTTTCGACGGGTGTGGGTTCAACGGGAACAGGCATCGGTGCGCTCCTATTTCATAGGCTCAAGAATTCGGCTCAAGCGCTCTAGCTTGAGAGATGAAGGATTCGGAGTCAAGACATCAACCTCATGCAGAAGCCAACCACACACGGGTCCATGCTTAGCGCTGAGTCTGAGGAATTTCCAGACGCTGACCGGCATCAACAGAGGTGCTGGTCAACGAGTTCAACTCCATAATACGAACCACAGTATCACGGGTGTCACCTTGCGGATCCACCGCCTGAGCAATATCCCACAGGGTCTCGCCGTGCTTGACCACGACGACGGTTCGAGTCGCCGAAGTGTTCTCCACGGAAGCAGAAGCCGCCGGGCCAAAGAAGCTAATAGCACCGAGCACAATCAGTGCCGCCAGGGTCAGCAGAGGCAGGCCCTTCAGGAAACCGCGCGGAGTGCCAAAACGACGAATCGAAGCGGGAACCGCACGCAGAAGCTCGCCTCCCTTAGCCAGAAGAGCACTCTTCACGCTAGGCGCCTGTGCGGCAGAAGCAGCCTGCGCCTCAGAAGCTACGGAGCGAACCGGTGCCTGAATAGAGCCAGCAGGGGCAGAAGCGGCGGGAACACGAGTAGGCTGACCCACCTGAGCGGGGCGAGGCGCATGAGCCGCACGAGAAGAGCGAACAGACTGCGAAGACGCAGGCACACGAGAACGCCCCTGCACGGTGCTGGCGGACGCAGTGCGGGCGGGGTGAAGTACCACCAAACCTGCCGGAAGGTGTGCAGAAGTGTCACGAGAAGCAAGAGGTGTTGCAGTAGTCATTGTGGTTCCTTTCTCTTAGCTCGCCCCGGGGTTACCCCGCGGGTCTAGCAATGCCGAGCGATACCCGCTCGGAGGTCCTAGTTGAGCGATAACTATGGAGTGGTGATTGTTAGGCGATAACTATTGGGTAGCTATTCTCTAGTTAGGTCAGAGCGTCGGATACACCGGGCTGCGCTGGGTCGCACTGGGTGACCCCGGAACCCCATCCCCTGCGCTCTCTCTTCGCCAGATGCTCCCTAGAGCATCCAAGGTAGATCATGCGAAGAGAGAGGCAGAGGATTCGAATACATTCGAACACCCATTCACTCTCCTCTCCCGAAAGACTCCGGGTTGAATCTTCGAATATTTTTCGAACATTCACCCGTAAATCCTGAATTCCAGGAGAGATTCAAGAGTATATACGAACTCTTGTTCTAAAGTCTAGCAGAGATGTACTAAAAATTTCTTCGAGTTTCGAAGAAAAAATCTAGAATATTTGTTTGAGTTTTTCGGTGTAGTGTTCTACACTGGTGTCAAGAGACGTTCCACACGCTCCTGATGAGTCCTACTCACAGCAGGTTTCTGTACCCGTTACGGTTTGATTCTGTATCGAATGCAGGTGCTGCTGACTGAGTTTTATAGGGCGGAGGCGCATACTCGTTGCCTGCGTATCGCTCCGGTATCGCTCCGGCACGGATAGAATTCCTCCACCCCCTGACGAGATAAGACCCATTTCGGCAGAACCAAAAAATTTTTAGGACTTCACCAGAAAACGTGTGAAGCACCCATCCGTGCCCCGACCGGACTGTGTCTCAAACAGACTGCAGAGACCGGAGTACAGAATTCGGGGCACAGACCGAAGGAAAAGAAATGGCAACAGCACCCCGTCCGGCGCTGACCGCGCGCCAGCAGAAGATTCTTGACGCGATCCGCACCGAGATTGAACAGAAGGGTTACCCGCCGTCCATGCGCCAGATTGGTGACATGGTGGGTCTTGCGTCCCTGTCCTCGGTCACTCACCAGCTCGGTCGCCTCGAGACCATGGGCTACATTCGCCGCGACCCCAAGCTCCCCCGTGCCATTGAGGTGCTGGATGAGAACGGCATCGGCATCCACGGTAGCGCTTCCTCTTCCCTGCCCGAGCTGCCGAACTTCGAAGTCGGCGATGAGGACCTCGTACCCGTTCCCCTGGTTGGACGAATTGCAGCGGGCGGCCCCATCACTGCCGAGCAGTCCGTGGAGGATGTGCTCGCTCTGCCCCGCCAGCTGGTCGGTAGCGGCAAGCTGTTCATGCTCAAGGTCAAGGGTGATTCCATGATTGACGCCGCAATCTGCGACGGCGACTGGGTGGTTGTCCGCGAGCAGCACACCGCAGACAACGGCGATATTGTTGCTGCGCTACTTGACGACGAGGCAACCGTGAAGGTGTTCCGTCAGGTCGACGGCCATACCTGGCTCATGCCGCGCAACTCCAACTACGAGCCGATTATGGGCGACCGCGCAACCGTCATGGGTAAGGTCGTCTCCGTGCTGCGTAGTCTCTAGAAAACCACAGCCTCTAGAAGATGCAGTCTCTGAAAGACGCGGGCTCTAAACAGCCACAGCATCTCAAAGAAGCTGTTTTAAACAACACAGCCTCTAAAAGACATAGCTACGAGGCTTTTAGCTCTCTATAGAAATCACCCCGGTGCTACGTGAATGTTCACGTATCACCGGGGTGATTTCTATATTTCCGAAGCGGATATCTCCAAAGCGAAAGAGGCGGCGTAGCCAGGGATGAATCTTGCCCGAGCTAACGCTCAATACTCGCCGAAAGACGAGCCAACGCGCCGGTCACCGCAGCCTTATTCTGCGTCGACCACATCGGCGGCATCGCCTTCATCAAGAAACCGCCGTAGCGTTTAGTCGCCACGCGAGAATCCAGCACAGCCACCACGCCGCGGTCAGACACCGAACGGATCAGGCGACCCGCGCCCTGCGCCATACGAATCGCCGCGTGGTGAGCAGAAACCGCCATAAAGCCGTTACCGCGATGACGGTTCACCGCCTCCGTACGAGCCTGCGCAATCGGGTCATCCGGGCGGGGGAACGGGATGCGGTCCATCACCACCAGGCGGCAAGAGTCACCGGGAACGTCCACGCCCTGCCACAGGCTCATCGTTCCGAACAGGCATGAGTCAACGTCCTCGCTGAACTCCTCCACCAGAGCCTTGAGCGAAGACTCACCCTGCAGAAGAATGTTCAGGTCGCTGTGCTCACGCATGTACTCGGCGGCACGCTCAGCGGCACGCTTCGAGGAGAACAGGCCCAGGGCACCGCCCTCCGACGCCTCGCACAGCTCACGCAGACGATCCAGCTGGCCCTCGTGCACACCGAATCCCGGAGGCTTCAAATCCCCGGCAACGTACATGATGCCCTGCTTGCGGTAGTCGAAAGGCGAACCCACGTCGATGCTCGTCCAGCGCGGCGCGCCCTCGCCCTGCAGTCCCAGGGCACCGGCGGCAACGTCAAAAGAGTCACCCACCGTCAGGGTCGCACTCGTCAGAATCACGGTGCGGTCAGCGAACAGACCGTCACGTAGCTGCAAACCGACGCTCAAGGGGGCGATGTTCAGGGTCGCCGGGTCGGTATCGGAAGCAGCCACGTAGCGGCCGTTCTCCCAACCACCCTGACGAGAAATCCACAGAACGTCCTGCTCGCCCGAAGCCTCCAGAATGCGGCTACTCATGTCGTGTACCTCAGAGACACGCGAGCGCGCCATCTGCAGGCCGGCGTCAACGTCCTGCCCGTCTGGTTTGGTATCGGACAGGGCGGTGCGGGCGGCATCATTGACCGCAGAAATAGCGGTCAAAAGGCGACCGTCCAGGCCTTTCAGCAGGCCCTCGGCAAGACCCTCGAACGCGGTCTCCAGGGTGCCGGCAGCCATTTCCAGTGCGCCGGAATCAGCCTTTGAATGCTTCTTCACGCTACGCGCCGCACGGCGAACCATCGCAACCGTCAAAGAACCAGACACGGCACCGGTCACGCGGTCCACCAGCTCATGAGCCTCATCAATAATGACCGTCTCATGTTCGGGCAGAACCTTCATGCCCTCGAAAGCGTTAATCGCCAGCAGGGCGTGGTTCGTGATGACAATGTCAGCCTCAGCGGCACGGCCACGCGCCATCTCGCTAAAGCACTCTTCCACCAGCGGGCAGCGGCGGCCCAGACACTCGGCGGCACTGACCGATACCTGAGCCCAGGCGCGGTCAGAGACGCCGGGCTTCAGCTCGTCACGGTCGCCGGTCTCAGTGCGGTCAGCCCACTCGCGCAGGCGCACCACTTCCTCACCCACGCGGGAGGTCGAAGAAGGCATGTCAAAGAGAGCATCCGGCTCGTCTTCCGGGTAGCCGCCCTCCAGCTTGTGCAGGCAGAGGTAGTTATTGCGGCCCTTGAGCAGAGCCACCTGCGCCTGCGATTCCGGGCGCGGCTCCAGCGCTTGTAGAAGACGCGGAATATCGCGGTTCACGATCTGCGCCTGCAGGGCGAGGGTCGCCGTCGCAACCACAATCGGCTGGTCCGACTCCCCCACCCTCGCCAGGGCAGGAACCAGGTAGCCCAGGGACTTACCGGTACCGGTACCCGCCTGGACCAGCAGGTGACGCTGCAGTTCAAGAGCCTGCGCCACATACGCCGCCATGGTGCGCTGACCGGCACGGTTCTGACCGCCGGTGGCGGCAACCGCCTCGTCCAGCAGGGTCAGGGCATCCTTCGCACCGGGCAGGGTCTCAAGCTCCTGCCCGGTGAATCGGGTGCCGTCGGTTGCCGGTCCGGGCACAGTTCCCGGGGTGTTTTTGGGCGCGTTGATGCTCTCGGTCACGCTCATCCGCCCTAGAGAGCCTCGGAGGTAGAGGGCTGCTCGGAGTCAGATGCGGTCGCCTCAGTGAGGGCGTGTGCCTCCGCAAGTTCCTCTTCCAGGACCTCCAGCAGGTCGCCCTCCAGCACATACTCGGACAGTTCGGAGGCGACATCCTCACGGACCAGAGCCACCACGAAGGTGCCGTCCGATACGAAATCGGTGCTCTTAATTTCGGCGTCCCACTCGTGCAGGCGCGAAATAATCTCACCGTGCGAATACGGAATCAGCAGCTTCACCTCAATGGAGGGGCGCGGAATGGTGTCCGCGATCTTCTGCTTCAGCTCCTCAATGCCCTCACCGGTACGCGCCGAAACGATCACGTGCTCCGGCTCGCGCTGGCGCATACGCTCCAGCACGAACGGGTCAGCAGCGTCCGCCTTATTCAGCACAATGATCTCGGGGATATGGCGGGCGTCAACCTCCGCGATGACCTCGCGGACGGCACGAATCTGCCCCTCCGGGTCCGGGTGCGAAGCATCCACCACGTGCAGGATGACGTCAGCGTCAGCGACCTCTTCCAGGGTGGAGCGGAACGCCTCCACCAGCTGGGTCGGCAGCGAACGCACGAAACCCACAGTATCGGAGAGGGTATAGCCGATACCGTCCGGGGTCTGCGCCTTACGGACGGTCGGATCCAGGGTCGCGAACAGGGCGTTCTCCACGAGCACACCAGCATCGGTCAGACGGTTCAGCAGGGAGGACTTACCCGCATTCGTGTACCCGGCGATAGCCACCGAAGGCACACGGTTACGGCGACGGTTCAGACGCTTCGTCTCACGCGCCGGCGCCATCGCAGCAATCTCACGCTTAAGCTTCGCCATGCGAGCGCGCAGGCGGCGGCGGTCCATCTCAATCTTGGTTTCACCGGGACCACGCGAACCGATACCCTCACCGGCTGCGGCACGGCCACCCGCCTGACGGGACAGGGACGCACCCCAACCACGCAGACGCGGCAGCATGTACTCCAGCTGTGCCAGCTCAACCTGCGCCTTACCCTCGCGGGATTTAGCGTGCTGAGCGAAAATGTCGAGAATCAGGGCGGTGCGGTCAATGACCTTGACCTTCACGATGTCTTCGAGGGCACGACGCTGCGAGGGAGCCAGTTCGGAGTCGACAATGACGGTGTCAGCGCCGGTCGCCTCCACAATGTCCTTGAGTTCCAGCGCCTTACCGGAGCCGAGGAAGGTGCCGGGGTCCGGCTTGAGGCGGCGCTGAACCAGGCCGTCCAGAACCTCGGAACCTGCGGTTTCAGCCAGTGCCGCGAGCTCACGCAGGGAGTTCTCTGCGTCCTCTACGGTGCCTTCAGTCCACAGACCAGCCAGCACCACGCGCTCCAGGCGTAGCTGGCGGTACTCGACCTCGGTGACGTCTTCAAGTTCGGTGGAGAGGTTCGCGATACGGCGCAGTGCGCGGCGCTCAGCGAGGTCTTCCTGGTCACCGTCATATTCGGAATGCTCGCGCTGAACGTCAGAAATTTCGCGCGCGCGAGTATCCAGCACACGGCGGCTATTGTTGCCGTGAGTGCTGGAAGAATTATCGCTGTGATGCGCGGTACCCGCTGCGTCATAAGTAGTGACGGAGGCGGCGACCTGGGAGCGGCCCAGAACGCGGTCTACGGTGCGGCGCAGCTGCTCATCGCTGGGTAGCTTTTCGGTATCAGATACGGGGATGTTCTTAGAATTCATACGACTCTAATTCTACCGCCGTTGCCCGCATCAGGTAGGGGGTTCGGTCGTCTGTGCGCTCAGGGCGTGCAAGCTGCCGACCCGCCCCGTGCATACTCTGCCCGTGTGCGGCGGGTTCTTGCCCTACCGGTACACTGGATAGCATGAGCGAGCAGCATTATTTCTCTGAAACCCCCGAGACCGAATTCAAGCCCCGCCCGGTGCAGGTGGAGCTTGCCGGCCGCAAGGTCACCGTCACCACAGCTAACGGCATTTTCAGCCCCTCCGGTATTGATAAGGGCACCGCTATTTTGCTGCAGGAAGCACCCGACCCGCAGGGTACACGCATGCTCGACATCGGCTGCGGTTGGGGCCCCATCACCTTGACCTTGGCGATGCTCGCACCGCAGGCGCAGGTGCACGCGGTGGATGTGAACTCCCGCTCCATTAGCCTGACTGAACGCAACGCCGCCGCTCTCGGCCTGTCGAATGTCACCGTGGGAACCCCCGAATCGGTTGACCCCGAACTGCGTTTTGACACCATCTGGTCGAACCCGCCGATTCGCGTGGGCAAGGAGGTTCTGCACGAGATCCTGCTGACCTGGCTGCCGCGCCTGGCGCCCGGTGGTGACGCCTACTTGGTGGTTCAGAAGAACCTGGGCTCCGATTCTTTGCAGAAGTGGATGGACGCGCAGCTTGAGGAGCTGCACCCCGGCGAGTTTGAGGTGTCGCGCTACGCGACTTCGAAGGGCTTCCGTATTCTGCAGGTGCACCGCTACGAGGACTAAAACCTCTGGCGCTAAATCCTCTAGCGCTTATTGCTTAAAAATATAAAAGCGGCGGGTGTTTTCTGAATGTGTTCTCAGAAAACACCCGCCGCTTTTGTCTATAAAATCTCTGGTCTAGGACTGCTCGCTACCGCAGCCGACTATCGCTGCAGGCTATCGCAGCACGACAGTCGCAACCATCTGCGCCGGACCAGCCAGAACAACATGCTCCAGGTCGTCCGGGCCCAGCACGAAAGTCACCGCGAGGGTACCGCCGGGCACATGCACCAGCCACTCATCCGGTGCTTCCTCGCCACCCCAGAAACGGGTCGCCGCAGCCGCCGCACACGCACCGGTACCGCACGACAGAGTCTCGCCCACGCCGCGTTCGTGCACGCGCATACGGATAGCGCCCACATGCGCACCGCTCTCAACGTCCAGGTCGACCGGCACCACAAACTCAACGTTCGTGCCGTTGACCGGGGCGGGGTTCACCTGAGGCAGGCTGTGCAGGTCCAGGCCGTCCAGCTTACCGTCGGAGCCGAGCATCACCACGGTGTGCGGGTTACCCATCGAAATGGACAGGCCAGCACGCGGAGTCTTCAAGCCGCGGGCAGACACCAGGCAGTCCTCGCCACCCTCGCGGGCAGCCTCACCGTGGATGAAGCTCCACGGACCCATATCAATCGCGTAACCCTCTTCGGTGCGCGCCACAGTCTTCACGCCGGCACGGGTACCAATCTTGACGGTCTCGCCCACCTCAAGCTCAATCAGGCCCTCAGTGCGCAGGTACTCCACGAACGCGCGCACACCGTTGCCGCACATTTCAGCGATAGAGCCGTCACCGTTGCGGTAGTCCATGAACCAGACAGCGTCCGGGTGCTCCTCGAGCAGCTTCTGACCCGCGCGGGAGGCGGTGCTGCGGGCAGCACGAATGAAGCCGTCCGCACCAATGCCGAAGTGTCGGTCGCAAGCGCGGGCTACCAGCTCGGGGGTGAGAGCAATTTCTGCGTTCTCGTCCGTCAGAAAGATGAAGTCGTTACCGGTGCCGTGACCCTTGGTGAGGGTCAGGCCCGCCAGCTCGCCCCAGGTGGAAGGGTTCTCGCTCATATGCTGTCCTTAAGGTTGGTGACCTGTCCGTTTATGATTTTACCGCGCCGACCGACTCGACGAGGTATCTGTTCGGCTGCGGCTCGTTATTGTGGCTTATCGGGTGCTTTCGCGGATGATGGCTTCCGCTTCGTCGGCAAGGGTGGGTGAGAGCGCGTCCAGCCAGTGCACGCGCGGGTCCGCGCGGAACCAGGTCAGCTGGCGGCGTGCAAACTGGCGGGTGGCAATCGTCGTATCCTCAATCGCCTGCTCCACGCTGTGATCCTCATCTTCAAGGGCGCGGGCAAACTGCGCGTAACCAATCGCGCGGGAGGCGGTCTTCCCCTCCTGCAGTCCCTGCTCGTTCAGGGTGCGCACCTCGTCCAGCAGGCCGCGCTCATGCATCAGCTCCACGCGGCGGTGCAGACGCTCGTGCAACAGGGTACGATCCATATCCAGGCCAATCTGCACGCTCTCAGTCACGTACTCGCGCACCGGCATGAACGCCGAGAACGGGCGGCCCGTCACCTCGAACACCTCCAGCGCACGAATGATGCGGCGCTCATCCTTCACGCGCGCAGCCGACTCAGGATCGACCTCCGCCAGGCGGGCGTGCAGAACACCAATACCCTCGGTACGCACCTGCTCCTCCAGGCGCTCGCGCACCCGCGCATCCGTGCCGGGGAACTCCAGCTTATCCAGGGCGGCACGCACGTACAGGCCCGAACCGCCCACCAGAATCGGGTAGCGGCCACGGCCGCGAATCTGCTCAATCAGCTCACGGCTACCCTCCTGAAACTCCGCCACGGACGCCTCATCCCGCACATCCATAATGTCGAGCAGGTGGTGCGGAACGCCGCGCGTCTCCTCTGCAGTGACCTTCGCGGTACCGATATCCATGCCCCGGTAGAACTGCATGGAGTCAGCGTTAATGCACTCACCATTCAGGCGCAGAGCCAGCTCAATCGCGAGCGCGCTCTTACCGGTGCCGGTCGGGCCCACAATAGCGATAACGGGCAGAGTTTCGGAGATAGTCATGCGCCCCATTCTACCGGTTCCCTCACCCCCCCCAACTTGCGGTGAGGATGAGGGCCCGAAGAACAGGGCGCATGATTCGAATCTAGGTTTTAGGGGCGCAGACCGATGGTCGGCATGCCCAGACCCACCGGCGCACCGGGCACCTGGGTGGTGCCGGTACCGCAAGAGTCAGCCTGGGAGCGGTCCCACGCGTCGCCGGCGCGGGTGCGGCGCAGCTGGTACTGCTCGGCGGTCGGGTCAGAAATCAGGTGGAAGGAACCAGCCTCGGTAATCGGTACGGTGACCATGTCGCCGGGGCGCGGAGTCTCGCAGCCCTCGGGCACGGAGAAGTGCACGAGGCGCTGGTCCGGGCCACGACCGGAGAGACGGTGAGTCTGGTCCGCCTTACGACCTGCCTCCGCAACGACCATCAGTTCAACGGTCTTACCGAGCTGCTTGCGGTTCTCTTCACCGGCGATGCGATCCTGCAGGGCAATCAGACGCTCGTAGCGTTCCTGCACGACCTCCTTCGGGATCTGGTTCTCCATGGTTGCCGCGGGGGTGCCGGGGCGGATCGAGTACTGGAAGGTGAACGCGGAGGAGAAACGAGCCTGCTCCACAACCTTCAGGGTGTCCTGGAAGTCCTCTTCAGTCTCGCCGGGGAAGCCCACAATGATGTCGGTGGTAATCACGGCGTTCGGGATGCGCTCGCGCACCTTGTCCAGAATGTTCAGGAACTTCTTGGAACGGTAGGAGCGGCGCATATCCTTGAGCACCTTGTCGGAGCCGGACTGCAGCGGCATATGCAGCACGGGCATGACGTTCGGGGTCTCCGCCATCGCGTCAATCACGTCGTCGGTGAACATTGCCGGGTGCGGGGAGGTGAAGCGTACACGCTCCAGGCCCTCAATCTCACCGCAGGCGCGCAGCAGCTTGGAGAACGCCTGGCGGTCGCCGAACTCCACACCGTAGGAGTTCACGTTCTGACCGAGCAGGGTCACCTCAATAGCGCCGTCATCGACCAGTGCCTGAACCTCAGCGAGAATGTCGCCGGGGCGGCGGTCCTTCTCCTTACCGCGCAGAGACGGCACGATGCAGAAGGTGCAGGTATTGTTACAGCCCACCGAGATGGACACCCAGCCGGAGTACACGTGATCGCGCTTAGTCGGCAGGGTGGAGGGGAAAACTTCGAGGGATTCGAGCAGTTCTGCCTGCGCCTCGTGGTTGTGGCGGGCACGCTCCAGCAGGGTGGGGAGGGCACCAATGTTGTGGGTACCGAACACGACGTCAACCCAGGGCGCCTTCTCAATGATGGCGTCCTGGTCCTTCTGAGCCAGGCAGCCGCCCACAGCGATCTGCATGCCCTTGTGGGCGCGCTTGACCGGTGCCAGCTGACCGAGGTTGCCGTAGAGTCGGTTGGAAGCGTTTTCGCGGACCGCGCAGGTGTTGAACACGACCAGGTCGGGCTGGGTGCCTTCCTCAGCGCGAACGTAGCCGTTAGCCTCCAGAAGGCCGGACATTCGTTCGGAGTCGTGCACGTTCATCTGGCAGCCGAAAGTGCGCACTTCGTAGGTGCGGGGGCTGGTTTCGGGGGTCTGGGCGGAATCGCTGAGGGTCGAAGTCATGCCCTATAGGGTATCCGATGGGGGATAATGGCTCTATGCAGGTTTCCCTTAGTAGTAACTTTCCGGCTCTGTCACCGAACGATTCTTCCGCCCCCGCCCCTGACGGGGAGCGTCTGAGCACCCTCATTGAGGAGGCGATTGCTGCCTACTCCCCTGTTCCGCCTCAGGCGAGCGCTGATTCTGCCTCGATGCGTCAGACCCTGATGCAGCTGCTCAGCTGGGCGCATTCTTTGGAGCAGGTGTCTGCCCGTGCGGTTGAGCGCGTGCAGATTCTGGGTACCGGCATGCGTTCCGTTGTGGTGCGTGTGGCGTATGAGCCTGCAGCCGAGTCTGCCCAGTCTTTCGAGTCTGCACAGTCTTTGCCGACCTCGATTATTGTGAAGCGTTACCGCCGTAAGGATTCGACGGTGAACGCGGGCGGTTTCGGGTACCTGCGTGAGCGCTACGGTTTGGAAGCGCTGAACCAGCAGGTTCCGGGTCTGTTCCCGCAGCTTTACGGTGCGGATGCTGAACTGCGCGTGCTGGCACTGGAGGATGTGAGCGACGGAACCGTGGAGGGCGAGCAGTATTCGGTCGCCCACGCCCTGCTGGAGGGCACCGAGGAGCAGGCGCTGGATGCGCTGAACTACTACATTGAGGCGTACCGTTCCCTTGCCGCCAGCGGCATTATGGGTGAGGCGGTCGAGGATTACCGCCTGAACCTGGCGCGTGCCGACCGCAAGGCGCAGTTCCCGGGTGCTATCGCCTCGCCGGGACTGGCTGAGCGCGGCTTGAAGAAGCTGTACGGTGTGGCTGATGAGGCGCGCGCACCCGAGCAGGGTGCTGACTCTAGCCCCGTCTCTGCCTCCGCTGAGCATGAGGATGCGCCCGTTCTTCCCGCCGCAGTTGAGGAGCTGTCCTTCCGCTTCCGCCGTGTTCTGCAGCCCTTCTTCACCAAGCGCCCGCCCGTGCCCGAGCAGTTCAAGCTCAACCGTGGACGTGTCTATATGCTCTCGTCGGGCGATTTTTCGCCGCAGAACGTGCTGATTGGTTCAGCGGACGGCGCGCAGGTGCGCATGGTCGATGCGGAGGGCACCTGCCTGCACCACCGAGGCTTCCCCTTCGTTGAGGCGACGCTGGGATTCCCCTCCTCGCCGGAGTACCCGCGCTACCGGGTGGACCGCAAGAAGGCGCTGCCGGCGCTGTACTCTGCCCTCTTTGAGAACGCCCCGCTGGATGAGCACCTGGCGGAGGATTTGGCGGTGTGCACGGCGGTGACCGTGTGCGCTCTGTTGGAGCTGTACTCTTCTTCGGCGCGTTCTAACTTGTTGCCGCGTATCCGCCGCGAAGGTGCGCAGCTGATGCGCCTGCTCCTGGAAATCGCCGGCTCTCAGGATTCAACCCTCGCCGAGTTCGCGGACCGTCTGGGAGCCGTCGATTAAGCAGCGAATATAGCCTTCGACAAGGCGGTTTACACAGCTCAAAAGAATAAAGGGTGGGCTCGCTACAGAGTATTTCTGTGGCGGGCCCACCCTTTATTGTGCCTATTTTCGCAGTCACCCTGGCACGGGTCTACCCGGGCGTGCGGAACGTATTTATTCGCCCTCTACCAGAGCTCGTCCTCCGCGCCGTAGGCGGCAAGCTCCTCACGGATTACCGACATCGATACCGAGGAGGAGTACCCGCGGCGAGCCAGCATCCCCAGCAGGCGGCGGGTGACCTTATCCTTTTCGGCGCGGTCGCTCAGGTCCATGCCGGGGCGCAACTTCTTACGCACCAGCTCGGCGGCGTCCTCACGTTCCTGCTCGTCAGTGCGCTGTGCGAGGGCATTCTCTGCTTCTTCACCGCGCACCCCGCGTTCAGCGAGCTCACGGCGAAGCGCCGCGCGGGAGAGCTTCTTGGTACGGCTCTTCTGCGCCACGAACGTCTGGGCGTATTCGGCGTCATCAATGAGTTTTGCCGCCTCGAACTTATCGAGCAGCGGCTCAATGAGCTCAGTTTCGAAGCCTTCTGACTGTAGCTTCTTACGCAGCTGACCTCGGGTTTTTGCCGAGTACGCAAGCTGGTTGTACACGATGGTTTTCGCGCGAGTGTAAGGGTCGGTCTCCTCGGCTGCGCGGGCGGCACGCACCTTCTGCCTCCAGGAGGGCACGTTGCTTTCCGCCTGCGAAGCTACAGCACCACGCGCTCGAGAACCGCCCTTCTGGGAACCAGCCGAAGCGGCGCGGCGCTTTCCGGTGCCGACACCCTGCGCCTCCTCCTCGGCAATGCCGCGGATGAGCGCTTCTTCGGCGGGGGTGAGTTCTTCGTTCAAGGCGCTTCCCTCCCTAAATAGGTTGCTTCCCGAGCCGCGGCGCGTGGTGCTCTTGCGGGTTTCCTCGTCGTCACTGCGAGCCCCGAAAGCGGGCGCGTAGGGCGAGCGGCTCCGCATTTTCTCTTCCTGCGCCGCGCTCATGCGACGGAATCCGCGTTTGTAGTCGGTGTTCTTAGAGACTCGCGAAGGCTTGCGTTTCTTCTGCTTATCCCGCTGCGCAGCTTGCCTCTCGATTTCTTCCTTCTCTTCGGCGGTGAGCCCCGATCCGATGGAGGCGGCGCCGGCTCGGCTCATACGGCCTGCCGCCATGGGGCGCGGCTCAGCACCGCCGGGAGTGAAGGCACGCTGGGGTGCTTCGTCGATGGAGACGGCGGGCAGGTTCGGGTCGATGAGCAGGCTGCGGCGCGGTGATTTACCGTCTTCCTCAGAGCTGCCACCTTCAGAGTTGGCGGGCACAGCCTGCAGGGGTAACTCGGGTACGCGGAACTCACCGGCGTAGTCGCCGCCGTTATCGCGGGCGATGCTTTCTTCAACAAAGCCGTGCGCGGCGGGGTGCCAGTCCGGGAACTCCTCAGCGGCTACCGAATCCGCGGTCCTGTTCCGCACCCACTTTTTGGGGGCGTTTTCTGTGGCCGCTGACTTCTTCTTAGGCGCTGGCTTCTTCTGAGGCGCGGGCTTTTCAGCCTGCCGCGCTTTCGGCTTGGTTTTCTGGGGTGCGGTTTCTTGGCCCCCACGCTGCTCCGCTATCGCTTCTGCGGGTGCTGCTTCTGCGGGTGCCACTTCGTCCGAGGGGACCCAATATTCCCCTGCATACTCGGGCTCTGCCGGATACGGAGGTTCGTCCTCATAAGGAGGCTCCTCAGGGTACGGGGGCTCATCCTGATACGGGGGCTCTTCAGCAGCAGGAAGCGTAACAACAGGAGGTGCCTCCCATGTGAGGGTGGGCTCCGCCAGGGCGGCGGGCGCCTCAAAATTGAGCGCCTCAAAGCCGCCTACCTCAACAGGCGGGGTTGCCGGTTCAAAGGAAATAGCGGTCTCAAAGGGAACAGGCGCAGAGAATGCAGAGTCTTGGAGGGCTGAACCATCCAGAGCCGAGAAACCGAAGTGCGGTTCGGTCGCGTCCAGCGCCGCAAAACCGGCGTCACCGTCACGCGCGCTGTTTTGCTCGTGCTCTTCATGACCGTTCTGTTCCGTCATGCTCAGTTCCTCCTCTCCCCTGTATTGGATCGCCTGATGACGGGTCGCTTGATGACCCGTGCGCCGGGCTATACGGCGCTCCCCCATTGTAACGAGGCGCTGTCCCAGCACCCGCTGGCGCTCCATATAAAGCGCTCCCGTTAACGACAGATTGCCGTGCACCGTGCGGAATGCACAGCACACGGCAATCAGTCGTGGCGTTAGCAAGAAGCTACGCGGGCCGGTTTAGAACTCCTCAGCCAGCTCGTCCAGCGGGTCGTTACCCTCAGACTCAGCAGCTGCCTGCTCGTCAGCTTCTTCCTCAATGATGCCCAGCTTCACCAGAACCTTGTACTGCAGTTCCTCGGTGAGCTCGGGGTTGTCCTTGAGCAGCTTACGAACGTTCTCGCGGCCCTGGCCCAGCTGCTCACCGTCGTAGGTGAACCATGCGCCGGACTTCTTGACGATGTCGTTCTCCACCGCCAGGTCCAGGATGCCACCCTCAACGGAGATACCCTCACCGTAGAGGATGTCGAACTCAGCCTGCTTGAAGGGCGGAGCCATCTTGTTCTTCACAATCTTGGCGCGGGTGCGGTTACCGATCGGGTTAGCGCCGTCCTTGAGGGTCTCAATGCGGCGGATGTCGATACGGACCGAAGCGTAGAACTTCAGCGCCTTACCACCGGTGGTGGTTTCGGGAGAGCCGAAGAAGACACCAATCTTCTCACGCAGCTGGTTGATGAAGATTGCGGTGGTGCCGGTTGCGGAGAGGCGACCGGTAATCTTACGCAGAGCCTGGCTCATGAGGCGAGCCTGCAGACCCACGTGGGAGTCACCCATGTCGCCTTCAATTTCGGCGCGGGGTACCAGTGCTGCAACGGAGTCGACAACCACGATATCAACGGCACCGGAACCAACCAGCATGTCCATGATTTCCAGTGCCTGCTCGCCGGTGTCGGGCTGAGAGACCAGCAGCTGGTCGATGTCCACGCCCAGCTTAGCCGCGTAAATCGGGTCCAGTGCGTGCTCGGCGTCGATGAACGCTGCCACGCCGCCTGCCTTCTGAACGTTCGCTACAGCGTGCAGTGCAACGGTGGTCTTACCGGAGGACTCGGGACCGTAAATCTCGATGACGCGGCCGCGGGGCAGACCACCAATACCCAGAGCGGCATCCAGAGCGATAGCGCCGGTGGAGATAACCTCGGTCTTGGTGATTTCCTTATCACCCAGGCGCATGACTGCACCCTTGCCGTAGTTCTTGTCGATCTGTGCCATCACGGCTTCAAGTGCCTTGGCGCGACCCTCTTCGGGAACGCGAGCTACGCTCTGAGACTTGGTGTTCTTAGCCACGGTAGTACCTCGTTCTTTGTGTTGTCAGTGGTTGACGGGAGTAATGTTTCTTCGGAATCGGTGGGACTCGTAATCGAGACCTTGAAGGTTTTGGCCTACCGGTTCCTTCTGAGACTACTCTAGGGTCACAGCCTGACAGGATAAGGCCATTTTTTAAAATCTGTGGAAAACTTTGAAGATTTTTCCGAAAAATTCCTGATGTGGAAAAGTCTAGCATGAGTCGAACAAAATTACGACCCGGTTTCGAATAAATCGGATAGGGTTTCGGCATATATTTTCGAAAAACCCCGGATTCTCGGCTAATTATTCGAAAATACCTCCCGCACAGGCGCCAGCACTCGAACAAACGCTAGGGAACAGACGGTGGGCACCGCCCATACGCTAGAACACGCCAGGCTCACTACCTAGCGCAGCGGTTCCTTATCCGGACCCAGGCGGCGCTCCTGCGGAATCTCCTGCTCATCACAGATCGCCAGCCACACATCCCTCGGGTTAACGCCCTGGTCCAGCGCCTCCGCAGCGGTCACATGACCCAGCGAGCCCAGCACCAGGTCCCGCGCAAGTACCGGAGCATACCCGGCACCGAACTCATACTCCATGCACGCCCAAAATTCGCTCAGCTTCACAAGCGCTCCTTCCGCTTCACCGCTAGTTTGCTTCATAATTCGTCACATCGCTCGGTAATAAACCGAGAATAAGCGATGCCGCACACCCACCTTACGGGGATGCACGGCATCGCTTCACGTTTAGTGCGGCATGTGCCGCCTCGCATTACTTCGAGAGAATGTAGTAATCGCTCTTGTACTGCTCAGACATCTCAGCCGGAACAGTATCCGGGATCTGAACGCCCTCGAGAACCGCCATACGGTCGGCAACCTCACGCAGCATCTGGGACATCGGAATGTCCAGAGCCTGGCAAATCCATGCCAGCAGTTCGGAGGAAGCTTCCTTCTGACCGCGCTCAACTTCGCTCAGGTAACCGAGGGAAACACGGGCACGCTGGGAAACCTCACGCAGGGTGCGGCCCTGACGCTGGCGAACGTCGCGAAGGACCTCACCGATTGCCTGTCGCAGGGGAACAACCTTGGCTTCCTCAACGACCGGGGCGGCCTGTCGGGGGGTCTCCTCGATTTCCTTCCACTTAGTAATGCCATTAATCGATACGCGCTGCTTAGCCATGAGCTTCTATATCACTTTCCTGAGTAGGTATTCCCGACGCGCGGGACTGTACATAGTTAAGCCTAACTGATTTTTGGAGCGTGAGCTAGGAGCCCCGCCATTTTTGTCTTCTTCTTACGGCTTGTATCTATTCAAACAGACGAACCTATGCCTTTATTCCCTCGGAGCTGAAAGAACCCTGTGAATATATTTGAACCGTAAAATTTTTTCTCAGGTAGGCGCCGCACAGACGACGACACAGCCGTTCCAGGCACCGCACAGCCCAGCCCTAGCACGCTACGCCAGCTCGTCCTTCAGAACCCCACCGGCACCACCGCGCACCGCACGTGCCAGCAAAGCAATCGCATCCGCGCTCGCCGCCGCACGAATCTGCGCGCGATCCCCTGAATAGTGGCGCTCAAACACCTCAGAACCGGACGGGGAACACACGCCAATATAGACCGTGCCCACCGGCTGGCCATCCGCAGGATCAGGACCGGCAACACCCGTAGTCGACACCGCATAATCGGCACCGCACACACGCGCCGCACCAACAGCCATCTGCACCGCCACCGCAGGATGCACCGCACCCTCACGCGCCAGCAGCTGAGCATCCACTCCCAGCACCTGCGCCTTCACCTCGTAGGCGTAGGAAATCACGCCGCCGCGGTAATACGCGGATGCGCCCGGCACCGTACAAATCGCGCCGCCCACATCCCCGCCGGTCAGCGACTCAGCCGTCGCCACCAGCACCGGCCCCTCCTGGGAGGCACGCAACCGCACCGCATCACGCAGTAGCAGCGCCGCTGCCTCCGGGGTGCCGGAGAAAACCTCAGCGGTCGAAAGCTCAAGGGACAGAGCATCTTCAAGTACGAGGGGAACCATCATTCTCTCCTTTCAGCGGCGCACCGCCGCCCAAAACCTCACGCGGCACGCAACGCACCGCAGGTACAGCGAAGGGGAGCAGCACACACCACTCCCCTCGCCTCTAGTTACCGCCGCCCTGGGAGGCCTGAGCCTGCAACCAGTTACGGCGCAAAATATACGCATCACGCACATACACCAGGCCGGTCCACACGGTAATCGCGGTGACCGCGCCCATCAGAACCCAACCGGGAATCAGCCAGCCAAGACCCAGCTGGCCCAGCGGCAGAAGCATCAGCACCAGCGCAACCGTCTGCAGCACAGTCTTAATCTTGCCGCCCTTACTAGCAGCCATCACACCGTACTTAATGACGAACAGGCGCATGATCGTAATGCCCCACTCACGCAGCAGAATCACAATCGTGACCCACCACCACAGCTCACCCAGCGCCGACAGCACAATAAACGCCGCGCCGGTGAGGAACTTATCGGCAATTGGGTCAGCAATCTTACCGAAGCTCGTAATCAGATTACGCGAGCGCGCCAGGTAACCATCCGCCCAGTCCGTGAGCATAGCAATAATGAAAATAATCCACGCCAGCCAGCGGTGCGTCGGATCAGCGGCACCAAAAGTACCGCCCGCAACCAGGGCAACAATGAAGAAAGGAACCGCAATAATACGCAGAACCGTCAGCACATTCGGCACATTCCAGTTCGAAGGCTTCGCTGTGCTGACCGCACCGGCGGATGCGGAATTGCGAGCTTCACTCATAACGGCTCCTTACGGGTAGATGGCTTTCGACGGTGAGAGACCGCGTACGCACCGACACCTAAACGTATCGGGGATACGCAAACACCCCGTACCGTCCATTATACGTGTGCCGTAGCAGACATCACAGGGATGATACGGGGTGCATGTCGCACGCTCACTCAGCTGAGTGGACTCAGCCGAATGGATAGGGCGCTGAGGGGCTAGCGGCCGGTCAGCTGCCAGGCGTCCTCCGAGCCCTCATCATCGGGCTCATCGAAATAGTCGGTGACCGGCTCGCCCGGGTCCACGGCATTCGCGTAAGGGTCAGCAGCCGGAGGCTCCTCACCGCGAATACGCGCCAGGGTCGCCTGCAAGTCATCCGGGCGGATGAGCACCTCACGTGCCTTCGAGCCCTCCGAGGGGCCCACCACGCCCTGCGACTCCAGCAGGTCCATGATGCGGCCAGCCTTCGCGAAGCCCATGCGTAGCTTACGCTGCAGCATCGAGGTCGAACCGAACTGGGTCGTAATCACAATCTCCGCCGCCTGCAGCAGATCGTCGAGGTCATCGCCGATTTCCTCATCAATCTGTTTCTTCGCAGCAGAGACCATCACGTCCTCACGGTAGATGGTCGGCGCCTGCTTCTTCACGTGCTCAACCACGGCGTGAATCTCAGACTCAGACACCCACGCACCCTGAACACGCATCGGCTTCGAAGCACCCATCGGCAGGAAGAGCGCATCACCCTGACCGATCAGCTTCTCCGCGCCGGGCTGATCCAGCACCACGCGAGAGTCAGTGACCGAGGAGGTCGCAAACGCCATACGAGACGGAACGTTCGCCTTAATCAGACCGGTCACCACATCCACCGACGGACGCTGGGTCGCCAGCACCAGGTGAATACCCGCCGCACGCGCCAGCTGCGTAATACGAACAATCGCCTCTTCCACGTCACGCGGAGCGACCATCATCAGGTCGGCGAGCTCGTCAACAATCACCAGCAGGTACGGGTACTCGTGCACCGTACGCTTGCTGCCGGGATCGGGCTGAACCTTACCCTCACGCACCGCCTTGTTGAAGTCGTCAACGTGCTTGTAGCCGTAGTGGGCGAGGTCGTCGTAGCGGGCGTCCATCTCACGAACCACCCACTGAAGAGCCTCAGCGGCCTTCTTCGGGTTCGTAATGATGGGCGTAATCAGGTGCGGAATACCCTCGTAGGCGGTCAGCTCCACACGCTTCGGGTCAACCATCACCAGGCGCACCTGGTCCGGGGTTGCACGCATCAGAATCGAGGTAATCATCGAGTTCACGAACGAAGACTTACCGGCACCGGTCGCACCAGCGACCAGCATATGCGGCATCTTCGCGAGGTTCGCCAGCACGAAGCCGCCCTCAACGTCCTTACCCACACCCATGACCATCGGGTGTTGGTTCGCGTGAGCCTGCGGGGAACGCAGCACGTCACCCAGGGCAACGGTCTCACGGTCCGTATTCGGAATCTCAATACCGATTGCGGACTTACCCGGAATCGGGGACAGAATACGAACGTCCGGGCTTGCCACAGCGTACGCAATGTTCTTGCTCAGCGCGGTCACACGCTCCACCTTCGTGGCGGGACCCAGCTCAATCTCGTAGCGGGTCACGGTCGGGCCGCGCGAGAAGCCGGTGACCTGCGCATCCACCTTGAACTGTTCCAGCACATTCGTCAGAGCCTCAACCACGTGCTGGTTCACCTCGGAAGATTCCTTGGCGGGCGGACCAGCAACCAGAATCTCCTCCGAGGGCAGCACATAGGTGCCGCGGGAGGACTGCACGACCTGCTCGCCGCGCGCCCGCTCGGTGGTCGCCACCTGAGTGTTGTTCTGCAACGGGCGGGATGCGCCAGCCTCGGGCGCTCGCGAAGCCGCGGGAGCCGCGTTCTTCGGGTGAGCACCCGGCGAGTGCATGCGGGTCGGAATCGGAGGCTGAGCCGCGGGTGCGGCAGGAGCCTGGGACGCGGAAGCCGAGGCGGCAGACTGCGCAGGGTTCACCACCTGGTGCGGCTTAGTCTGCGGTGCAGCTTCCTCAGAAGCGCCGAAGCCGTCATATGCCTCAACATCAAAGAGAGGCTCCTCGCCAGGAATACGGTTCACGCGGCCGTTCGCCACAGCGGCGCGCTGCACCTGATCCAGGCGGGCTGCGGGCGCATCCGACGCCTCAACGTCGAAGAGGTCAGGGCTGCTCGAATAAGCGCCGTTCTGTGCAGAGGTACCCTGGGCTGACGCACCCTGCGCGGCCGGTGCCTGATTGAGGCGACCGGGCAGACGGGACAGACGGTTCGGCTTAGCCGCCGGGCGCGTCTGCTGAGCGGATGCCTGCGCAGAATCCTGTGCGGAGTCCTCCGGCTGTACCGGCATCTGCGTGGTCTCCGGGTGAGTCTCATCCACCACGGCGCTCACGAATGCTTCATCACCGGCGTACTCGTCCAGGGAAGAATCGGTCGACGTAGCGGGAGCAATGCCCAACCAGCCGCGCAGACGAGCGAACAGGCCGCCAGACTTCTGAGGCGTGCGTGCCGGCTTCTCATCGTCACCGTACAGGTAGCTGCGGTCATGCTCCTCAGCGTTCAGGTCCACGGTCTGAGTCGCATCCGAAGGGCTGTCCTTAACGGAGGTTCGAGTCGTGCCGTTCGGCTTCTCACCCAGAGCCAGACCGACCAGGTGCAAAGTACGCGGCACCACCTGACGAATCGGGGTATTCGTCAGAACCATCAGACCGGCAATACCCAGTAGCAGGTGAATCAGAATCTCAACGAACGCAATACCGCCGCTCACACGCACAATGGGGGTGCCCAGCAGCACGCCAGCCACACCACCACCAGCCCAGACGGCGTCAAAACCATCCGCGAAGGTCGGGTGACCCGCATGGCGAGCAAAGAACAGGGAGGTCGCCACCAGGATGATGAAGGAGCCCAACGCCACGCGGTTATTACGTTTAATCAGGTCGGGTCCACGGAAAACGCACCACGCCATGATGAGGCAGAGCACCGGGACCAGCAGGGCGCCCTGACCGAAAATACCGCCCAGCATGGTGTGCCAGGCGTCCAGGGGCGCACGCAACAAACCGAGGGAGGTGTGGGCACGCCAGTTGTACCACTCCACTCCGGCGCTAATCAGGCCGAACAGCAGGATGGTGAGCGCGCCGCCGTCACGGCGGTCTTCGGGCGCAAGGTCGGTGCGCACCGCGCCGATGGAGCGGAAGAGCCCACCGATAGCGTGAGCGATGCTCAGCCAGACGGAGGAGATAGCGCCCGCTACAGGGTTCGCCGCGTTGGCACCGCGCTGGGCACCGCCTCGGGAGGTGGTGCGCTTGCGGGTGGTCTTCTTAGTGTTTGCTTTAGTAGAGGTCGTGTTACGACCCTTCGTGGTCCGTGGAGCCATACCTTTTAGGGTATCAACCTTCCCGTTAATGTACCGATTCTTTCGTTATCAGTGAGCTAAAAAGTGTGCCCCGCCCTGTGCCTGTGAGGGCATTGATAGGGCGCTGATGAGGCGCTTCTCCCCTGCTATGTTCGCTTTCGCGCAGCTTTCGCGCAGCTTTCACCCATCCGTTCGGCAGATACACAGCAGGCGGGGCCGACACAACGTATCGACCCCGCCTTTTCGCTATGACGGGCACCTAGCCTCGCGCAGAGTATTAGTTCTTCGCGGCCTTCGAGGTGTTCTCAACAACCACGGGAACGATCATGGGCTTGCGGCGCAGACGGCGAGAAATCCAGGCACCGATGGTGCGGCGCACAATCTGCTGCAGCTGCTGCACGGTGTGCACCTTCTCGGGTGCGCGGTGCAGAGCATCCTCCAGGGCGGCGGTAATCTTCGGAACAATCTCGTCGAATACCGCGTCGTCCTCCGCGATACCGCGAGCGTGAATATCCGGGCCGGTCACCACACGCTTGGTTGCACGGTCCACCACGGTCACGATGGACACGAAGCCCTCTTCACCCAGGATGCGGCGGTCCTTCAGATCGCTCTCGGTGACCTCACCGACGGAGCGGCCGTCAACGTACAGGTACTCGCAGGGAACCTCGCCCACCACGGACGCCACGCCATCGCGCAGATCCACGACGGTGCCGGACTCGCAGAGCAGCACGTTCTTCTTCGGAACGCCGGTCTCCATCGCCAGGTCACCGCTAGCAATCAGGTGGCGAACCTCACCGTGAACCGGCATAACGTTCTTCGGCTTGAGGATGTTGTAGCAGTACAGCAGCTCACCCGCGGCAGCGTGACCGGAAACGTGGACCTTCGCGTTGCCCTTGTGCACCACGTTAGCGCCCAGCTTCATGAGGGCGTTGATGATGCGGAAGACGCTGGTCTCGTTACCGGGAATCAGCGAGGAGGCGAGCACCACGGTGTCGCCGGGCTCAATCTGAATCTTGTGGTCACCGTTCGCCATGCGCGACAGTGCCGCCATCGGCTCGCCCTGCGAACCGGTGCACATCATCACGATCTGGTCGGGGCGGTAGTCGTCAACCTTCTTCAGGTCCACCAGCACGTTGGCGGGAACCTTCAGGTAGCCCAGCTTCTCAGCGATGGTCATGTTGCGGACCATGGAGCGGCCCACGAGCACGACCTTGCGGCCACGCTCAGCGGCTGCGTCCAGAACCTGCTGCACACGGTGAACGTGCGAGGAGAAGGACGCCACAATGATGCGGCCGCTCGCGTCACGGAATACGTTCGACAGCACCGGACCGATGTGCTTCTCGGTCGGGGTGAAGCCGGGAACCTCAGCGTTGGTGGAGTCCGGCAGGAACAGGTCCACGCCCTCCTCGCCCAGGCGAGCGAAGTGGCGCAGGTCGGTGATGCGGCCATCCAGCGGCAGCTGGTCCATCTTGAAGTCACCGGTGTGCAGAACCTTGCCAGCCTTGGTACGGATGTAAACAGCCAGTGCGTCCGGAATCGAGTGGTTCACAGCAACGAACTCGCACTCGAACGGGCCGAAACGCTCCACCTGGTGTTCCTTCACCGCGAGGGTGTAGGGCTTGATGCGGTGCTCGGCGAGCTTCGCCTCGACCAGCGCCAGGGTCAGTTCGGAGCCGACCAGGGGGATGTCGGGGCGGCGGCGCAGCAGGTAAGGAACCGCACCGATGTGGTCCTCGTGGCCGTGGGTCAGCACCATGGCAACCACGTCGTCCAGACGGTCGACAATGTAGCTGAAGTCGGGCAGGATCAGGTCCACGCCGGGCTGGGACTCTTCGGGGAAGAGCACGCCGCAGTCAACAATCAGCAGCTTGCCGTTAATTTCGTACACGGTCATGTTACGACCGACTTCGCCCAGACCGCCCAGGGGCACCACGCGCAGGGTGTCCTTCTTCAGGCGGGGAGGGAGGGGAAGATTCGCTTCAAAGACGCTCATCGTGTGTCTCCTCTTTCTTCTATGTTTTCTTGTGATGTCTGTGATTCGTAGGCGACGCTTCGTACCGCATGCGCTCCCGCCGGTTCGGCTCTCACATGCCGAGGAGGTGGGGTGCTGCCGGTGCGTCCAAATCACCGAAAGTATTCAAAAGTATTGGGGGTGTAGTGCGCGGGTGCCTCTGCCTAAGCTGGGCCCCTGTCTGAGTGGTGGCCGAATCATTGGGCGGTAAACCGCGGCAATACGCCAGAGCGGACCCCTCACCTAGTGTTAGGTGTGGAGTCCGCGTCCGTTGGCTACATCATGCGCCCGAAGTCGGGGTGTGACGGTAGCCGAAGTCCTCTATATATACGCGCTCTGCACGATAAGTTGTGCAGGTTCTGCGTTAAAGTTTAGGCGTTCTTCAGGGTGTGAGCGATGCTCGAGGAGAGCAGGTCAGCTCGCATCGCCTGGGCAACCTCCGGTTCGGAGAGTACGTGCGGCAGGCGAACGACGGGCTCATCCAGCACACCCTGCCAGGAAAGAATTTCCTTGGCGGCAACGCAACCGGGGGCACGGCCCATGGTTGCTCGGACAATCGGAGTCAGTTCCAGGTGAAGACGCTGAGCCTCCACCAGGTCCTGTGCAACGACAGCATCAATCAGGGCACGGAAGAGTGCGGGTGCCACGTGTGCGGTCACCGAGACGAGGCCGACGGCGCCCATTGCCATCCAGGGAAGGGTCAGTCCGTCGTCGCCGCTGTAGTAGTGCAGGTCGGTGGTTGCCATAACTTCGGTTGCGGCACCGAAGTCTGCCTTGGCGTCTTTCACCGCTACAATACTATCAATTTCTGCAAGGCGACGGTAGGTTTCGGGTGCGATGGGGATGCCCGCACGACCCGGAATATCGTAAAGCATGACGGGGGTCTCAGTTGCCTGCGCAACGGTCGCAAAATGGGCGTAGACACCCGGCTGAGTCGGCTTGTTGTAGTAGGGAGTCACGACCAGCAGGCCGTCCACACCAATCTTTTCGGCACGGTGCGCCAGCTCAATAGTATGCGCCGTATCGTTTGAACCAACACCGGCAATAATCTTCGCGCGAGAACCGACGGTGTCCTTCACAATCTGGAAGACGCGTTCATTCTCGTCATCGGTCATGGTGGAGTATTCGCCGGTGGTACCGCAGACTACCAGACCATCGTGACCGTTCTCCACAAGGTAGTTCGCCAGGTCTGCGACCTGCTTTTCATCAACGGAGCCGTCCTTCGCGAAGGGGGTCACCATTGCGGTCAGGAGGCGACCGAAGACGGGTTCAACAAAAGTACCGGGGTTCGAAAGGTTCTCAGACATATGTCCAGAGTACGCCCGAAATGCAGATTTTTCCGTTAGAACGCATAAGTTTTCATGCGTGTTCTACTATTCGGACTCTTTCAAACCCGCGGTACTTCCACGAGAGCCTATGAAACCGGGCACATAGCCTCGGCGTTATCAGTCTCATACCGAAAATAAATGTGGCATTGACTAGGGATCGCAGGGTCAGAGCCTAACGCATGCCCTTCGCCTGACCGCCCGAACGCAACGACCACGCGTTACGCATCGCCGCACGGGCACGCTTGCGTTCACCACCGGCATCGTACATGCACGCCAGGTTGAACCACGCCTTCCAGTTCTCGGGGTCCTGCTCAACCGCCGCCGCGAAGCCTTCAAACTCCACCGCTGCCGCCTCACGGTCCACCTTACCGCTCGGGGTGCGAGGCAGGGTATCCTCCGCCAGTTCGCCTGACGCCGCCAGTTCCTGAGCCATACGCTGAATACGAGCACCGAAAAGCACCTCACGCACCAGCGCCCACGCACCCAGAATCGGCAGCAGAATCATACCCGCACCAAGAACAATGCCAGCCACCGAACCGGAGGTGAGCATCACGAACCCCTGCTGCGCAATATGCACCAGGTACAGGGTCAGCAGCGCGCAAGTCAGCGCCGCGAAGGTCTTGCCGAATCCGCCAGCATCCACCGTCACAAAGACAGCACTAAAAATCAGCACACCCAAAATAGAGGCACGCGCCGCCAAAGGCAACGGAAGAATCAGCACGGTCAGCACCATCAGCACGCACGCACAGATAGTCCACAGACGCAGTGAAGTCCACCAGGGGCTACGAGCCTCGGAAGATACCTGCGAGGCGTCGGGTGAAGTCTGTTCAGACATAACGCTCCCCTACGACAAATCCATGTAGGCGTCCAAGCCCACGCTCAAACCCGGATGCGCCGCCACCTCACGCACACCCAACAGTACGCCGGGCATGAAGGAGGCACGGTCAAAGGAATCGTGACGAATCACGAGCTGCTGACCGGGATCGCCCAGCAGAATCTCCTGATGCGCCACCATGCCGCGCAGACGCACCGCATGTACGTGAATATCGTCGATTACGGCGCCGCGCGAGCCCAAAGGATCGGAGGTGGTGGCATCCGGGCTTGCACCCACGCCAGCCTCCGCGCGGGCGGCAGCCACCTTACGGGCGGTGTGCACAGCGGTACCGGAGGGGGCGTCCACCTTATTTGGGTGGTGAATCTCGATAATCTCTACAGACTCGAAGTAGCGTGCCGCCTTCGCCGCGAACTCGGTGGCGAGAATCGAACCAATCGCAAAGTTCGGGGCGATGAGCACACCCACCTCGGGGTGCTCAGCCAGCAGTTCGCGCAGGGAGTTCAGACGCTCGGGGGTCCAACCGGTCGTACCAACCACAGCGTGCATACCGTGCTCCACCGCGAAACGCACATTCGCCTCGCTGGAATCGGGAACGGTCAGGTCAATAACAATCTCTGCACCGGCATCGACCAGCTCCTGCAGGTCGTCGCCGCGGCCCAGTGCCGCCACCAGGTCCATGTCTGCGGAGGTGTTGACGGCGCGCACCGCCTCAGAACCCATACGGCCCGCGGCACCGAGTACCGCTACCTTCCAGATTTTTTCGTTACCCTCGCGGGCCATCTTCTCTCCTCCGTAACTTATGAGCACCCCGACGATGGGGCAGACGCTGTGACGTACAGCCTCTATTATCCCCGTGTGAGCGCGGTGCACGCCATCGCACACGCTGGGTGAGATGCCCTGCGGAACCTCAGCGGCATAAAAAGCGAAGTAATCTAACCGTCATACAAGCCGTTTAATACGTTATCTAAAGTTAGCAACCATATAATTAGGAAGTATTTCTATAATTTCCGTCCTACGGAGTACACAGACAGTATGAAGTCCCTCTTTACCTCCTCCGTGCGTCCAGATGAGGCTAACCGGCGTTATATTCTGCCGGGTCTGGACGGCCTGCGAGCAATCGCTGTGCTCCTCGTGATGGTGTACCATTTCTGGCCCACCGTACTACCCGGCGGCATGATTGGCGTGGATATCTTCTTCGTCATCTCCGGTTTCCTGATTACCTCCCTGCTTCTGCGTGAAGGTGCGCTCACCGGCAAAATTGCCCTGGGCAACTTCTGGATTCGCCGTGCCCGCCGTCTGCTTCCCGCCATTACCCTGCTGATTCTGGTCATGGGACCGGTCAGCCTGCTCATTGGCGGCGATATTCAGGTGAACCTCGGCCGACAGCTCGCCGGTGCGGCGACCTTCTCGTCCAACTGGATTTCCATTTTTGCCGGTAACGACTACTTCGCGCAGACCTCCCCGGAGCTCTTCACGAACTTCTGGTCCCTGGCTGTGGAAGAACAGTTCTACGTGGTGTGGCCGCTGCTGATTGTTGGTGCCGGCGTGCTGTTGCGCCGTTCGTGGCGTCGCTTCAGCGTGGTTATGGTGCTGGGCATTATTGCGTCACTGAGCGTTGCTACCGCTCTTCTGATGTCCGGCGCACCCATTAGCCGCGTCTACTACGGCACCGACACTCACTTGTACGGCCTGCTGCTCGGCGCCCTGCTGGCGTTTGCGCGCCCCTGGTCGCTGTATCCGCCGCTGCAGCAGTCCGTGCTGTACCGCGTGGCTCAGCCCTTTGGCCTGGTTGCCTTCGCCCGCGTCATGATCAGCTGGCTGTCCCTGTTCGCTCTGATTCCCTACGCAATTCTGGTTCCCGAGTCGGCTCCCGGTGCGATTCCCTGGGGTCTGTTCGGCGCCTCCCTGCTGGCACTGGGCGTGATTCAGGGCATGCTTCCCGACATGCTTGCTGGCGCCTCCGAGGTGCTGCGCCGCCTGCTGAACTTCGCTCCCCTGCGCTGGGTGGGCGAGCGCTCTTATGGCCTGTACCTGTGGCACTGGCCGCTCGCCGTGGTCATGCACTACCTGATGGGTGCGGACCGTTCCCCGCTGGTAAACGTGGGCGTTCTGGTAGCAACCTTCGCTATCGCGGAGATGTCTTTCCGCTGGGTTGAGACCCCGATTCGCCGTTACGGTTTCCGCGGTAGCGCTAACCGTGCGGTAGCGGCTTTCCAGTCCTCTCGCACTAAGTTCCTGCCGGTTTCGGTGGCTCTTGCCGTTGTTGTGGCGGCTGCTTCGACCGGTCTGGCGGTGCACACCGCTCCGGCGATGACTACCGCGCAGCAGTCCGTTGAGGACGGCAAGCGTGCCGCCGCTGAGCGTCTGAAGGCGCGTCAGGAGGCGCAGGCCGCGAGCGCATCGGCAAACCCGAGCGCAACGGGTAAGGACGCGAAGGCTTCGGCAAGCCCCTCGGTGTCGAAGGCTGCAACCGGTTCGGTGGATTCTTCGAAGGTGACCATTGTGGGTGACTCCATTGTGGTGGCGGTATCCCCCGAGCTGTACGACAAGATGCCCGAAGCAACTATTGACGCGCAGGAAGCACGCACCATCGCCAAGGCCCTGCCGATTATTAAGTCCATGGGTGCCAACGGCCAGATTCGTAAGACCTTCGTACTGTCGGTGACCGCGAACTCGACCATTCTGGACGGTCAGCTCGACGAGGTTCTGGCGGCTATGCCTGCCGATTCTAAGCTGGTGCTGGTCACCGGTTACGGTCCGCGCAACCTGACCTGGATTGACTACTCGAACGGTAAGATTCGTGAGTTTGCGGCTCAGCATTCTGATCGCGTGATTATTGCGGATTGGAACTCTACGATCCGCCAGGCTCTGCAGACTCAGAGCGGTCTGCTCTCCTCCGATGGTGTTCACCCGGAGGCTGCCGGTCAGGAGCTCTACGCCCAGGTGCTGATGGAGGCTATTGCCAAGGCACAGAAGTAGTAGCTCTCAGCAGTAGCTTTTCGGGTTCTGCCGCTCATGCTGAGCGTCAAGAGCATGGGCGGCAGAGCGCCCGGAAGCACTTCTTGGAATCATCTCTTCAATAGATACCGATGCACACAAAATGCCCGTTCCCTCCCCCGCTTTGGTGGGGTGTGGGAACGGGCATTCTATGCCTTATCAGCGTTGTGCGTTAGGGATGTTCAAGGGTTAGCGCACGATGGTGGTAATCATCTGCTGCTGCCCCAGGTACGCCGCCAGGTCGCGAACCTCCTCCAGGGAGACCGCGCGGATCTTCTCCAGCAGCTCATCGGTGCTTGTGAACAGTCCAGAGTCCAGCTCGGCGCGGCCCAGGCGGGACATGCGCGAGCCCGAGTCCTCGCTACCGAGCACCGTGGAGCCAGCCAGCTGGCCGCGGACCTTCGTCAGCTCCTCCTCGGTAATACCGGCGGTGGCGAGCTTATCGAACTCGTAGCCCATGACCTCACGCACCTGCTCGGTCTTAGCGGGCAGGCAGCCCGCGTACATGCCGAAGTAGCCGGCATCCGAGTACGCACCGGAGAACGCGAACGTGCTGTAGGCCAGGCCGCGCTTCTCACGAATCTCCTGGAACAGGCGCGAGGACATGCCCGCACCGAATGCGCTGGTCAGCACGCTCATTGCGTAGCGGCGGTCGTCACCGGCGATAATGCTCGGGCAGCCCATCACAATGTTGGTCTGCTCGAACCCCTTCTCCACCTCACGCAGCTCGCTCAGCGGAACAATGCCGCTGTCGGTACGTACGCGACGCGGTGCCGGTGCCACCCCCTCTTGCAGATTCCAGCCGTAGCGGGTCAGCGCCTCCAGCACGAGGCGGACCATGGTGCTGTGCTCCAGCGAACCGGCGGCAGAAATAACCAGGCGGTCCGGGGTGTAGTAGCGCTTGTAGTGCTCCCACACGGCGTCACGCGGCACCTCGGTAATCTCCTGCGGGGTACCGCCGATGGGGCGGCCCAGCGGGTTCTCACCCATGAGCTGCTCCACGAAGTTTTCGAAAGCAACGTCGGTCGGGTCGTCCTGGTCCATGGCGATCTCTTCGAGGATCACGCCGCGTTCCTGCTCAAGGTGAGCCGGGTCCAGCAGGGCGTTGGTGACCATGTCGGTGATGACGTCCACCGCCATGGGTGCGTCATCGTCGAGCACACGCGCGTAGTAGCAGGTGTGTTCCTTAGCGGTCAGGGCGTTGGATTCGCCGCCTACCGCGTCGAAGGAGGAGGCGATGTCCAGGGCGGTGCGGGTGCCGGTGCCCTTGAACAGCAGGTGCTCCAGGAAGTGGGTGGAGCCGAGCATGCCGGGGGCTTCGTCGCGGGAGCCGACTCCCACCCAGAACCCGATGGATACGCCGCGGGTACCGGGCATTTTTTCGGTAATCACGCGTACGCCACCGGGCAGGATGGAGCGGCGCACCTCGTTACCGCCTACACCCTCGTAGATGAGGCGGCCGTGCTCGTAGTTGAGCTCTTCGGCGATGACCTCAAGCTCGACGGGCAGGGAAATAGACATAGAGAGAAGAACCTTTCAACAGGTACGTCTGAAGGTAAGCATTCCCGCCCCACTACCTGTAGGCAGTCCCACAGCTGGTGGGGCGGGTGAGCATCAAAAGATGCAGGGCAAGCACAGCGAAGGGGCGCCCGGTGCATCCGGCGGGGAATCAACCGCACCGGGTGCGCCGAACGCCCCTCATCACTTAGCGGGGGTTACGACTAGTCGTCGTCGCCACCCTCAACGACCGGTGCCAGCGAGAGCTTGCCGCGGTCATCAATCTTGGTGATCTCCACCTGGACCTTCTGGCCCACGGAGACAACGTCCTCAGCGTCAACAACGCGCTTGCCGTCGTTGAGCTTACGCATCTCGGAGATGTGCAGCAGACCGTCCTTACCGGGGGTCAGGGAGATGAACGCACCGAAGTCGGTCACCTTCACTACGGTACCCAGGTAGCGTTCGCCAACCTCGGGAACCTGCGGGTTAGCGATAGCGTTCACTGCCGAACGTGCAGCCTCGGCGGAGGGGCCGTCAGCTGCGCCGATGTACACGGTGCCGTCGTCCTCAATGGAGATGTCTGCGCCGGTGTCTTCCTGGATCTGGTTGATCATCTTACCCTTGGGGCCGATGACCTCACCGATCTTGGCAACCGGGATCTTCACGGAAATAATGCGCGGTGCGAACTCGCTCATCTCATCCGGTGCGTCAATCGCGCTGACGAGCACCTCGAGGATGTGCAGGCGAGCCTCACGTGCCTGGGTCAGTGCGCCAGCGAGCACGGATGCGGGGATACCGTCGAGCTTGGTGTCCAGCTGGATAGCGGTCACGAACTCGGAGGTACCTGCAACCTTGAAGTCCATATCGCCCAGTGCGTCTTCCGCGCCGAGGATGTCGGTCAGGGCTGCGTAGCGGGTCTCGCCGTCAACCTCGTCAGAGACCAGGCCCATTGCGATACCTGCAACGGGTGCGCGCAGCGGCACACCGGCGTTCAGCAGGGACAGGGTCGATGCGCAGACCGAACCCATGGAGGTCGAGCCGTTGGAGCCCAGAGCCTCAGAGACCTGACGGATTGCGTAGGGGAACTCTTCGCGGGAGGGCAGCACCGGGGTGATTGCACGCTCTGCGAGTGCACCGTGGCCGATTTCGCGGCGCTTGGGCGAACCCACGCGGCCGGTCTCACCGGTGGAGTACGGCGGGAAGTTGTAGTGGTGGATGTAGCGCTTGGACTTGACCGGGTGCAGGGAGTCCAGCTGCTGCTCCATCTTGAGCATGTTCAGGGTGGTGATACCCATGATCTGGGTTTCGCCGCGCTCGAAGAGCGAGGAGCCGTGAACGCGGGGCAGGATTTCGACCTCAGCGGTGAGCTGGCGGATGTCGGTCAGGCCGCGGCCGTCGATACGGACCTGATCGGTGAGGATGCGCTGGCGCACCACGTGCTTGGTCAGGGCAGCGAATGCTACGGAAACCTCGTTGGAGCGCTCTTCGAATTCCTTACCTTCGCCGGTGAGAGCTTCCATGAGCTCTTCCTGCAGCTCGGATGCTGCTGCTTCGCGTTCCTGCTTGCCAGCGATGGAGTACACCTCTGCCAGGCGGTCTGCTGCGAATGCTTCAACTGCTGCGTCGACGTCTTCGCCGTGGCCGCCGAAGAAGGGCAGTTCCAGGGCGGGCTTGCCTGCGCGAGCCACCAGGTCAGCCTGCGCCTTGCACAGTGCTGCGATGAAGGGCTTAGCTGCTTCCAGGCCCTCTGCGACGATCTCTTCGGTGGGGGCGATCTGGCCGTCTTCCTTGATGAGCTTCCAGGAGTTGTCGGTTGCTTCTGCCTCAACCATCATGATGGCGACGTCTTCGGTACCGTCAGCCTTGGTGACGATACGACCTGCAACAGCCATGTCGAACACAGCGTTTTCCAGCTGGGAGTACTTGGGGAAGCAGACCCACTGGCCGTCGATCAGTGCCATGCGCACGCCACCGATGGGGCCGTTGAACGGCGCACCGGACAGGGAGGTCGATGCGGATGCAGCGTTGATTGCGAAGGTGTTGTAGATTTCGTCCGGCTCGTAGGTCAGGACGGTCACAACGACCTGAACCTCGTTGCGGATGCCCTTGGTGAAGGCGGGGCGCAGCGGGCGGTCAATCAGGCGTGCAGCCAGGATTGCCTCGGTGCTGGGTCGGCCTTCGCGGCGGAAGTACGATGCGGGGATCTTGCCGCCTGCGTACATGCGCTCTTCCACATCCACGGTCAGCGGGAAGAAGTCGAAGCCCTCACGGGGAGACTTGCCGATTGCGGTTGCGGAGAGCAGGGTGGTCTCGTCATCGATGGTGACGAGGACGGAGCCAGCAGCCTGCTTTGCGAGGCGGCCGGTTTCAAAGCGCACGTGGCGCTTACCGTGAATGCCGTTGTCGATTTCGACTTCAGCAAACTTGATTTCGGGACCTTCCACGGTTCCTTCTTTCTTCTTGGCAGGCCGTACGGCGCACGAGTCGGCCTTCGATAGGAAACCACGGCACCTCTCCCCCGCCTTTTCGTGTGCGCGACGTGTGTCGGCACGGTTGTGGGAGTGGTGTTGTTCCGTAATTCGCTACCGAGGACCGCGGCGTGTGTGCCGGCACGGCCTTCTGTTCTTTCTTTCAGGTGAGGCGGCATCTTCTCACGCGGCGTTGGAATCTAGCGAGCGGAAGATGCGCCCCTCAACGCGGCAGTACGGACGCGCTGGCGCTACCCGCCTCCGTGTTGGAGGGTTGGTAGCGCTGACAGCACGTCCGCACACACCGCCTAAAGGCGATTAATCACCACAAAAGCGTCAAGACGCTCCTGTTTTATCGGCGCAGACCCAGGCGCTCGATCAGCGAACGGTAACGCTCGATGTCGACGCTCTTCAGGTAGCCGAGCATGTTGCGGCGACGACCAACGAGGATCATCAGGCCACGACGGGAGTGGTGATCGTGCTTGTGGAACTTCAGGTGCTCGGTCAGGTCGGCGATACGACGAGACAGAACTGCAATCTGAACCTCGGGCGAACCGGTGTCGCCCTCGTGGGTTGCGTATTCCTTGATGATTGCCTGCTTGACAGCGGGATCCAGTGCCACTTTTAACTCCTAGAGTTAGTACCGCATACGTCCCGTACGGACGGTTGCCGCCGGGTGGTGGGCTTACGCCCTGTAATACACGTCGTCTACTGCGGACTGCAGACGCGTTCTTCCCATTCTACGCTACCGGGGCGCTTTCGTGGAAGGGTGAGCAGAAGCCCGGCGACAGGTAGCTCATCACACTACCGGTCGCCGGGCTTTGCAGCCGGGTTCTCGCACCGGGCTCTCACGCCGGGTTCTCGCACAGGGCTCTACGTTTATTCGGTGTCTGTGCTTCTGCTCCCTATGCTTCTGCTGCTTCAGCGCGAGTGCGCACCACCACGAGGCGGTAGTAGCCCAGCAGGAACAGGCACCAGATTGCGCCCATCACCAGCGCCAGCTGGGTATCGGAAAAGCAGCCGAAGAGCACCACGATAAAGATCATGAACGCCAACGCCAGGTAGCTCAGCCACAGGGGCTGGCGTACCGGCTGCGCCTCGGTATCGGCGCCGCTGCGCTTGAAGGCAATGTGCGCCAGCAGAATCATGACCCACACGAATACGGTCGCGAAGGTTGCCAGGGAGGCGACCACCTCGAACGCGTTCTCGAAGAGCACGTTCACAATCACGCCGACCGCCATAACCAGCACCATGATGAGGGTGGTCATCCAGGGCGCACCATTCTTCGTAACCTTCGCAAAGGAAGCCGGCGCCAGGTTCTGCTTCGCCAGGCCGTACATCATGCGGCCGGCACCGTACACATCCGCGTTCAGCGCAGAGATGGCGGCGGTAATGATGACCACGTTCAGAATCGAAGCGGCAGCCGGAATGCCCAGTCCCTCAAAGATCTGCACGAACGGCGAGTTCGCCTTGGTCACCGAGTACCAGGGGTACAGGGACATGATGACCGACAGGGTCAGAATGTAGAAGATGAGGATGCGCAACGGCACCGTGCGAATCGCCTTGGGAATCGAGGTGCGCGGGTCCTTCGCCTCACCGGCGGCAATACCGATGTTCTCAATACCGCCGAAGGCAAACATCACCACGGTAAAGCAAGCGAGGAAGCCGGTAAATCCGTTTGCGAAGAAGCCGCCCTCAAGAGCCCAGAGGTTCGTAACCGAGGGCGCCACGGAGTCGTGCGCCTGCACACCCACGAAGAGCAGAACCACGCCGCCAACGATCATGGCGATAATGGCGCTGACCTTCACGAGGGTAAACCAGAATTCGGTTTCGCCGAACGCCTTGACCTTCGCCAGGTTAATGGCGAGCAGAATCAGCAGAACCGAGACAATCCAAATCCAGGAGGGGCTGTTCGGGAACCAGAACTTCATGTACACGGCAAAGGCGGTGACGTCCGCGATGGCGACCAGCGCCATTTCCAGGGCATAGGTCCAGCCGGTTACGAAGCCAGCCCAGCGTCCGAGGTAGCGGGTGGCGTATTCGGAGAACGCTCCGGAGACCGGGTGCGCCAGGGCGAGTTCGCCCATTGCGCGCATCACCATGAACACTGCCGCGCCGCCAATAACGTAGGCAAGCAGCACGGAGGGGCCCGCCAGCTGAATGGCGGATGCCGAGCCGTAGAACAGGCCGGTGCCGATGGCGGAGCCGAGGGCGATGAACATGATGTGACGCAGGGAGAGTCCACGCGCTAGCTGCGGGCTCTCGGAGGTAGCCTCAGCTACGCCCTGCTGTACCGGGGATGAGTCCGGAGTGGTATTCATCTTCTTCTTTTCCTTTACCTCGTGGGGTGTACCCGCCGGTGGCGGGGAAACGTATCGGGCGGTGCCGCAGCTCAGCAGGTGACTGAGAGCGGTACCGGTTGATTCACTCCCCATCGAGTGATGGGGCGTTGCGCGGAAGGTGTTGCCTTCGCGCGTCGCCCCGGCGCATCCCCACCCAACCGGTACGGTGGGAGGGAACGCAAAAGACGGCGGGAAGGCAACGTTGCCTTTCCGCCGTCTTTTCGTCAAAGATTACTTCTGTCGCTTACGTCCAATGACGATAGAGGACAGAGCGGTTACCGCAGTCACGGTGTAGACTGCAGGCCACGCGCCAAGCTTCTTGGCGAGCGGATGAGCGGCGCCGAACGCGCCGAGGTAGAGAGCGGTGAGGAAGGTGGCACGGCCTGCGCCAGCCTTACGCTTCCAATTCTTGTAAGCCACGGCACCGCACAGTGCCAGGACAGCGCCACCGAGCGGGCGGATGCCGGTGCTAGATGCAACCTTGTAGCCACCGAGCAGACCGGTGACGGAGGCGAGAGTCGGGCAGAACTTCACGACGTACTCCTCTGTGAGATCGGACAGTTTCCACATTCATAGTACTCCACGACACACAGAATGTATATTCACCGCGGTTAATATTTCTGCGTTTCTTACGGACCGGGTACATCAAAGTGCCTGATCAGAAAAAGACTGGGGTACAAAAACCAGTACAAAAAGACCGGCACAAAAGGACCGGCATAAAAATACCGGGGCGCAAACCCGTCAGGTTCACGCCCCGGCACTTGCCGCATGCGAGCTCACTTCGTGCCGCATGCTCTAGAGCTTTAGTTCTAGAGCTTTAGAGAGCCAGCTCCAGCGCCTCTAGCTGCGCTTCGGTCCACAGCTCAGCAGCCAGCTGCAGCGCGTAACGAGCCGAACGAGGAGCCACCACATCCACGGAGAGGTGGAAGTCCTGGTCAGCCTCCGGGCCGCACAGATCAGACACGCAACGCACTCCGATAAACGGAATCTCGTAGTTGTGGCAGACCTGCGCAATAGCGGTGGTCTCCATATCGGTGCTGATGGCGCCCTCGAATGCCTCGCGGGTGTCCTTCACGTTGTGGGCGGTTACGAAGGAGTTACCCGCCAGCATCTGGCCGCGGCGCACCTCCCACGGGCTCTCAGCCTGCTCACGCACCGGCTCCAGTGCGGCGAGCGCATGCTCCAGAGCATCCTGCCACTCATCCGCCTGACCGTCGTAGCTTTCGGGCATGCCCGGAACCTGACCGCGCGCGTAACCGAACGCGGTCGCGTCGGCGTCAGTGTAGGTGTAGTTCTCGCCAATCAGCACGTCGCCCACGTTAATGCCGCGAGCCAAACCGCCAGCGGTACCTGCGCTGATGACGCCCAGGCAGTTCGAGGAGTAGCTGATCGCCTCGGTGACGGCGCTCGCCGCGTTCACCAGACCAATCTTGGAGCGAACCAGCAGCAGCGGAACCTGGTCCTCGCCCACCTGCAGGTAACGCGGGTGGAATACTGCGGCACCCTCGGTGAAGGACGGCTGCAGCTCCTCGGTCACCTTCAGGAAGGGTGCAAGCTCCTCATCCATAGCCACCTGAATGATGATGGCGTTAGACATGCCGTCCATCAGCTCAAACATGCTGTTGAATGCCTCAGCCGGGTCGAAAGCGTTCGGGTCAAAGTCCACCGGGTTGAAGGCGGATGCGAAAGCATCAGGGATCTGTGCGCTCATTACGCCATCACCTGAGCCCACTCATCGCGTGCCGCGAGGAACTCGCGAGCCGCAGCCTGCGCGCCTTCGAGGGTGTGGTTGGCACCCCAACCGCACTGCACCTCGTTCGCTGCCGGAACCTCGGTTGCGTTGAGGATATCGTTGAGGGTTGCTTCCAGGATGGGGAAGAAATCCTCGGGCTCCAGGCCCAGGGTCAGCGCGTAGAAACCGGTCTGGCAGCCCATCGGGGAGAAGTCAATCAGACGGTCGGTGTGGTTGCGCATGTGCTCGGCGCTCAGGTGCTCGATGGAGTGCACGGTCGGCATTTCCAGGTGCGCGGTGTTCGGCTGGGTGAAGCGGATATCGTACTTGATGAGGGTGTCGCCACCGGGCAGGACCTTGCGGTCTGCGATACGCACGTAGGGTGCTGCTACGGCGCGGTGGTCGAGGTTGAAGGATTCGACGTTCATTTTTTCCATGACTCTATCTTCTCTTAAAACGGGGACGACTAAAACAGGGGTGCCTCGCGGGCAGCACAGAACGTCAAGGTGTGCGGCGCAGAACGTCGAGGCGTGCGGGGCACGAGGTTTCGTCGGAAGGCGCAGGCGGTCAGGTGTGAAGAAGGTGCCCGCTTTTGCCCGTCCGGTCGGGTACGCAAAAGCCCCGGCGGCAGATCCGAAAATCTTACCGCCGGGGCATCACACGTCATCACCGCAGAAAATGCAGGCTGCGGCGCCCTGTGGCTGGGTTACCCGTGGTGGGGTTAGAGCTGGGGATGCTTCACTTCCGCCTGCACCGGGCACTCCGGCGGGCAGTAGTTCTTCGCGTCCTCAGCCAGCACCTCGCGGGTCTGCACCACATCATCGTTAATCTGCTCAATCAGCGCCTCAACACCGGTGTACGCCACCATGGGACGCAGACGCTTCACGAACTCAATCAGCACACGCTGACCGTACAGGTTGAAATCCTCCACGCGCTCTTCCGGGCGGTCAATCACGTGCGCCTCAACCTGGCGGTGCTCAATACCGTCAAAGGTCGGGTTCGTACCCACCGAAATAGCGGAGGGGTGACGGTTACCGGATTCGTCCACCAGCCAGCCGGCGTACACACCGTCGGCGGGAATCAGGCCGCGTGCCTCAAGCTCAAGGTTCGCGGTCGGGAAGCCCAACTCGCGGCCGCGCGCCAGACCGTGTACGACCTCACCAGCCATCATGTGGTGGCGGCCCAGCAGCTCGGTTGCGGCGGGCATATCGCCCTCCAGCAGCAGCTGGCGGATGCGGGTCGAGGAGCAGCGGGTGTTCTCATCCACCATCAGATCCTCAACGACAACCACCTCAAAGCCGTACTTCTCCCCCAGCTCACGCATGGTGTTCAGGTCGCCGGAGTTGTTGTTACCAAAGCGCACGTCGTCACCGATGACCACGAAACGCGCGTTCAGCGCATCCACGAAGGTGGACTTCACGAACTCTTCGGGGGTCTGCTGCGCGAACTCCAGACTGTAGTGCAGCAGCAGGTAGTCCTCCAGGCCCAGCAGGCACATGAAGTAGCGGCGCGAACCCTGACCCATAATGTCGTGGTGGGCCGCCTCGGGACGGTGCACCTGCATCGGGTGCGGGTCAAAAGAGACCGCGATAGAGCTCAAACCGTGCTCTTCAGCAAGGGAGACCACGCGCGAAATCACGCGGGCATGTCCACGGTGCACGCCGTCAAAATTGCCGATGGTCACGACCGAGGGGCCGTAGCCGGCGGGGACCTCGCTCAAAGCGGTGTAGAGGGTCACGGGCTCTCCTGAAAAAGATAAATGTACCTAACCATCCTAGACCACAGGCGGCAGGATGCAGAATTCAAAACGGGAATCAACAGGGAATGGAACGGCGCCCCTCGCAGGCGGTGCCCTCTCCCCTACCTTTGCGGATGCGGCGGGGTATCTGGCACTCAACTGTGCAGCCTCCGCACCTGGAAAATCCATGCGCAGCACCCACCCATAAGAAAGCCCGGGCAGGCACCCCACCGTGCGGCAGGAACCTTCCCGGGCGTTACGACTACTTACGAGCCTGGTTACGAGAAGCCTTCAGCATCTCCTCGCGAATCTTATTGGACTTGTTAATCCAGCCGTACCACACCAGCAGGCACGGAGGAATCACAAGCTCAGTCACCATCAGCACGATCAGCGACCAGTGCGGGGTGCCGAAGAACGCCCACGACAGGATACGACCCACGCCGCCCAAGAAAACCACCAGGCAGGAGAACACGAGCATGTTCACCCACTTGAACTTCAGGGCAATGAACACGAAGGACAGGCCCACACCCACATAGGCTGCCGCGAAGAACACGTAGTTCGACTGCACCGAGGCGTTCGCAAAGTCCTGAGGCGCATCCGGAATGACGCGGACACCGCCCAGAACCTGCCACACACCGTACGCAATCATGAACAGACCGTACAGCGCCACCGCCGCGCGGAACGCCGCACGGTTCTGAGGCTTAGCCGCCTCCTCAAGGCTCTTGGGGCGGGCAAACGCCTCGCGGGTTGCCTTCTTCTCAGCCTTCTTAGCCGCCTTCTGCGACGCCTTATCGCCGGACGCCGGTGCGGCTACGCGAACACCCTCGGGTGCCTTCGCCGCAGAAATAGGCTCAGCGTTCTTAGCACCGGCAGCCTTCGCGGCACCGCTCTGAGTAGCAGCCCCGGTTACGGTAGCTTCAGCCTGTGCAGACTCCACGCGGGGTACCGGCGCGGTACGAGGCTCACTCGCCTTCTTAGCAGAGCTCTGGTTCTCGCTCATCTTCTCTCCTTCAGCGGGGCCGGGCGGCACCCGCACGAGTAGTCATGTGTGTTCAGGGGTTGTTTACGTTAGCGTGTTGAATGAATAGGGGGCGCACATTCGGTAGGGCGCATATTCAATAGGCACTGGATCAATCAGGCTTGAGGAATCAGGCTTGAAGGAATCAGGTGTGGGCAGGCGCAAACGCCGAACCCTCTTCGCCCATTATAAGCCCTCAACGCCTAGTTGAAGGAACGATTCGCCTCAAAAACCAGCACCGGGGCGGCCTGCACCTTCCCGCGCTGCTTCTTATTCTCCAGGAGGGCAACCAGGGTACCGTCCGGGGCGAAGCCCGCCACAATACCCTCAACGCTGGCATGCTGCACCGCGCCGGACTCATCCGCGCTCGCGTGCACGGAACGCTTCACCACGGAACCGTCACCGCTGGGGCTAATACGACGACCGTAAGAAATGTCGCTCGCCTCCGCGGCAGAGAGCTCACGCGCACCAAAGATGCGGCGTGCCGCCTCCTCCAGGGGAAGCAGCGGCAAATCTTCCAGCGGTGCCTCCGACTCTTCACGGCGCTGCTTCAACTGCGCCAAATCGGCGGCATCCTCAAGCACCACCGCGCCCACACGGGTACGGCGAAGAGCCGTCAGGTGGCCACCGGTGCCCAGAATCTTGCCCAAATCACGCGCCAGGGCACGAATATAGGTGCCCGAAGAGCACGAAACCGTCACCTTGCAGTCAATCACGGGAACCGAGGTTGCCGCGTGTTCGCCCTCATTCTCGGGGTCCTCAATCACGTACTCGGCAAAACCAGGGTTGATGGAATGTACCGTGAACTCGCTAATCGTCACCGGACGCGCCGCCAACTCAACCTGCTCACCGCTACGCACACGCGCATACGAACGAACACCGTTGATCTTAATAGCGGACACCGCAGAAGGAACCTGCAGAATATCGCCGCTCAGCTGCGCCACAGCCTCCAGGATGCGCGAGTGCATCTGCTCAGCGTCCAGACCGGTCAGCGCCTCGACGGCATCAGGATGCGCGGCGGTGTGCTCGCCCTCGGCATCCTCAGTCAGCGTCTCAAGCCCTAAGCGAATCGTCGCGTCATAGGTTTTATCCTGACCGACCAGGTAGGTCAGCAGCTTCGTCGCCTTATTGATGCCCAAAATCAGCACGCCGGTCGCGGCGGGATCCAGCGTACCGGCGTGACCAACCCGCCGGGTGCCAGCAATACGACGCATCTGAGAGACCGCATCGTGGCTGCTCATCCCGGCGGGCTTATCAATGACCATCAGGCCGGACGGGCCCTGAGGTTGTTTCTTCGCCACTTAGGCGTCCTCACCCTCGGCAGGCTCATCCTTCTTGTAGGGGTCAGCCTCACCAGCGTACTCGGCACCCTCGGCTGCAGCAGCCAGGGCGGCGTCGCGCTCGCGAGTCTCACGCAGAAGCGCCTCAATGTGGAAGGCGTTCTCGGGAACCTCGTCAGCGACGAAAGTCAGGGTGGGGGTCAGGCGGGCAGTGATGTTCTTACCAACCTCGGCGCGCAGAATGCCCTTAGCGGATTCCAGCGCCTTCTTGGTGTTTGCGGCGTCCTCTTCGGAGCCGAACACGGTGTAGTACAGGGTTGCGTGCTGCAGGTCGTTGGTCACGCGGGCATCGGTAATGGTCACAAAACCGAGGCGGGGGTCCTTAACACGACGCTCCAGCGCCTTCGCCACAATTACCTTGATGCGGTCGGCAAGTCGTGCCGCGCGGGCTGCATCAGCCATGTGTTTCTCCTTGAAATGTTGTGGCGCTTCCGTGGGCACTCGAGGTGCTTTGGAAGCGTTCCAGGTAATGCGGAAGCGCCCGCCCCGCCAGCACCCGCCCCGCAGGCTCTAAGTTTTAGAAGCCTGCGGGTGCGGGAACACTAGCGGGTGACGGGCGCATCAGCGTGTGAGTCTTAGACACGCGGCTTTTCGCGCATCTCCCAAGTCTCGATAATGTCGCCTTCCTTGATGTCGTTGAAGGAGCCGAGGCCAATACCACACTCGAAACCTTCGCGAACCTCGGTAGCGTCGTCCTTGAAACGACGCAGCGACTCGATGGTGAGGTTGTCTGCCACCACGGAACCGTCGCGCACCAGGCGTGCCTTGGCGTTGCGCTTGATGATGCCGTTCTTGACGATCGAACCTGCGATGTTGCCCCACTTGGAGGAGCGGAAGACCTCGCGGATCTCTGCGGAGCCGAGCTCCACTTCCTCGTACTCGGGCTTGAGCATACCCTTGACGGCCTGCTCAATTTCCTCAATCGCACGGTAGATGACCGAGTAGAACTTCATCTCGACGCCTTCGCGGTCGGCAAGTTCGGCAACGCGCTCTGCCGGGCGGACGTTGAAGCCGATGATGACCGCGTTGTCCACGGTAGCCAGGTTCACGTCGTTCTGGGTAATAGCACCCACACCGCGGTGGATGACGCGCAACTGAACCTCGTCGCCACCGGCGTCGATCTTCATCAGGGACTCTTCCAGTGCTTCCACAGCACCGGAGACGTCACCCTTAATGATCAGGTTCAGGGTGTCCATCTTGCCCTCAGCCACAGCGGCATCGAAGGACTCGAGGGTCACGCGCTTACGACGCTTAGCCAGCTGAGCGTTACGATCAGCAGCCTCACGCTTCTCAGCGATCTGACGAGCGGTACGCTCTTCCTCGGTGGAGAGGAAGGTGTCGCCTGCACGAGGAACGGTGGACAGACCCAGCACCTGAACGGGGCGGGACGGGCCAGCTTCCTTCACAGCCTGACCGTTCTCATCGAACATTGCACGAACACGGCCGTGAGCAACACCGGCAACGATAGCGTCACCGACGCGCAGGGTACCGGACTGAACCAGGACGGTGGAAACCGCACCGCGGCCCTTGTCCAGGTTTGCTTCAATAGCAACGCCGCGTGCTTCCTTGTTCGGGTTAGCAGTCAGTTCGAGCACGTCAGCGGTCAGGGTGACAGCCTCAAGCAGCTCGTCGATGTTGGTGCCGTTGCGAGCGGAGACGTCCACGAACATGGTGTCGCCACCGTACTCTTCGGGGATCAGACCGTACTCGGTGAGCTGGCCACGGATCTTGTCCGGGGACGCGCCTTCCTTATCGATCTTGTTCACAGCAACCACAATCGGCACGTTAGCTGCCTGTGCGTGGTTCAGTGCCTCAACGGTCTGGGGCATAACGCCGTCATCCGCTGCGACCACGAGGATTGCCACGTCGGTGACCTTCGCACCACGGGCACGCATAGCGGTGAACGCCTCGTGACCGGGGGTATCGATGAAGGTAATCGCGCGGTCTTCACCCTCAACGGTGGTGTGGACCTGGTATGCACCAATGTGCTGGGTAATGCCGCCGGCCTCACCCTCAATGACGTTGGTGTTACGGATAGCGTCCAGCAGGCGGGTCTTACCGTGGTCAACGTGACCCATGACGGTAACGACCGGGGGACGAACCTCCAGAACGTCCTCGCCCTCAGCTTCTGCTTCGGCTTCGAGGTCGATGTCGAAGGATTCGAGCAGCTCGCGCTCCTCATCCTCCGGGGAAACAATCTTGATCGAGTAACCCAGTTCGGCACCCAGCAGCTCGAAGGTCTCCTCGTCCAGGGACTGAGTCTGGGTAGCCATCTCACCCAGGTGGAAGAGAACCGTAATCAGCGATGCCGGGTTTGCGCCAATCTTCTCAGCGAAGTCCATGATGGACGCGCCACGGCGCAGACGAATCTCGGTCGAGCCGTCGCCGCGAGGAACAACCACGCCACCGGGTGCCGGTGCGTTCAGCTGCTCCTGCTCATGGCGGCGAGCTGCCTTGGACTTGCGGCCCTTACGCTTGGAACCGCCGCGACCGAATGCACCCTGTGCGTTGCCGCGACCGCCGGGGCCGGGACGACCCGGACCGCGGTTGAAGCCGCCGCCGGAACCGCCGCCGCGACGTGCGCCGCCGCCACCGTTACCGCCGCCGTTGTTGGAACCGGACGCGCCGCCACCAACGTTGGATACCTTGGGCATCATCGAGGGGTTCGGGCGTGCGCCGCCGCCACCAGCCGGACGGGGTGCACCGGGACGTGCGCCAGCTGCCGGACGGGGGCCACCGTTACCACCGGGACGTGCGCCACCTGCGGGGCGGGGACCGCCGTTACCGCCGGGGCGTGCGCCACCGTTGCCACCGGGACGACCGTTACGTGCCGGACGGGGACCGCCGGAACGCTGGGAGTCGCCGCCGCCACGCTTCATACCCTGCTGGGATGCGAAGGGGTTGTTACCGGGGCGAGGACCGGGCTTGGGGCCGGGCTTCGGAGCGGCAGGCTTGGGTGCTGCCGGCTTCGGTGCAGCCTCGGGGCGTGCCATGCCCTGCTGGGATGCGAAGGGGTTGTTACCCGGGCGGGGGCCGCCGGGCTTGGGTGCTGCTGCCGGCTTTGCGGCGGGCTTAGCTGCTGCAGGCTTGGGAGCTGCGCTCTCAGCTGCGACAGGCTTAGCTGCAGGCTTAGGTGCCGGCTTAGCGGCAGGCTTTGCCGCTGCGGGCTTGGGGGCTGCCGCAGGCTTAGCGGCGGGCTTTGCTGCTGCGGGCTTGGGTGCCGGCTTAGCGGCAGGCTTAGCTGCCGACTCCGCGGGTGCTGCCTTTGCGGCAGGCTTAGCGGCTGCGGCGGGGAATTCCGCGCGCAGCTTCTTCAGAACCATGGGGTTCAGGGTGGAAGAGGAGCTCTTAACGAACTCGCCCATATCCTTAAGCTTGGCAATAACTTCCTTGGAAGGTACGCCTACTTCTTTAGCAAACTCGTGTACTCGAGGCTGAGCCAAATTTTCTCCATTCCCGGTCCGCACCGGGAATGGTGCGGACACTAATGTTTACGGGGTGCACGCCCGAAGGCGCGCCAATTCGTGAAATTGCCGGTGGGTGAGCACGAAAGGGTACTCATTTCGCGGCACTCATTAGATATCCATCAGTTTTCTGACTCGCTTTCAGATAAGAAGTCGTCAAACTCGTTGACTTACAGAGGGCATATACCCGAAAAGCGTCTATGAGGGGGTCGAGTCCGCAATAACGGCTCGAATCTGCTCACAGCACGCCTGCAGCTGGGCTGCAGGGACCGCTTTTTTGAAGGCGCGCGCCAGACCGTTCTTTTTCTGCAGAGCGGCTACGCACTTTTCGCTCGGATGGATCCAAGCGCCTCGTCCGGGCATAGTTCCCGCCGTATCGGGCTGATAGGGCGGGGTGTCCGCCTGCTCGGTAGCAGACGTGACGGGTGTGCGGGCGATGCGCAGCAGGTTGCGCTGTTCATCGCGGGCACGGCATCCGATGCAGGTGCGGACCGGTCCTTCAAACGCTTCGGAGGTTGCGGTGAGGTCGTGATTGCTCATGGTCCTCTCCCCTCTCTAGCGTGTGTAGAACCGCGTTCGCAGTACATTCGTGATGCTCTATCCGGTGCGCGTGAGGGCACGATAAAGCGCCCGGTTACGCACCGGCACATCTTAATAGTGTATCCCGTTTTTAAGAATCATGGGCAAAACTGTGACGCAGGCGCAAGAACACCGGGCACGTTGCTGCCCGATCTCTTGCGCCTGTATCAAAAGGATATGCCGCGGGATACGCCCCTCACCGGGGCTAATGCTTATTCAGCGTCCTGTGCGGACTCTTCTGCTGCTTCTTCAATTGCCTTCTCAGCGGAAGCTTCTTCAGCCAGGCTACGAGCCACGCGAGCTGCAACCTCTTCCTCGGCACGAACCTGAGCGTACTTGGACTCGGAGAGAATATCGATACGCCAGCCGGTCAGCTTCGCTGCCAGACGCGCATTCTGACCCTCACGGCCGATAGCCAGGGACAGCTGGTCATCCGGAACCACGGCACGAGCGGAGTACTCACGCGGGTTCGCGATAATGACCTCGGTGACCTTCGCCGGAGACAGTGCCGCAGCGATGAAGGTTGCCGGATCGGTCGAGTAGTCGACAATGTCAATCTTCTCGTCGTTCAGCTCGGCAGCAACCGCACGCACGCGGGCACCCATATCGCCGATGCAGGCGCCCTTAGCGTTGATGGTCGGGTTCTTCGCGGACACAGCAATCTTGGAGCGGTGACCAGCTTCACGTGCGATGGAGTTAATGGAAACCAGGCCCTCAGAGATTTCGGGAACCTCGTGCTCGAACAGGCGCAGAACCAGGTTCGGGTGCGAACGAGAAACCACAATCGAGGGACCCTTCGGGCCGCGGCGAGCCTCAACCAGGTAGGCGCGCAGGCGGGTACCGTGCGGGTACTTCTCGCCCGGAACCTGCTCGTTGCTGGGCAGAACAGCTTCAACGGTGCCCAGGTCAACCTGAACCATACGCGGGTTGTTGCCCTGCTGGATTACGCCGGACACCAGGGTGCCCTCACGGTCCTTGAACTCGCCCAGAACGGATGCGTCCTCAGCGTCACGCAGACGCTGCGAGAGCACCTGACGGACGGTTGCGGCAGCGATACGGCCAAAGTTGTTCGGGGTATCGTCGAACTCGTCAATCTTCTGGTTGTCCTCATCAAGCTCAGGAGCCAGAATGACGAACTCGCCGGTGGTGTGGTCGATGACGGCACGAGAGCCCTTAATAGCGCCGGGCTGCTTCATGTACGCAAGCAGCAGGGCGTTCTCAACCAGGGTGAAGAGCTCCTCCATGACGAGAGAGCGCTGCTTCGCCAATGCGCGCAGTGCGCCCAGGTCAATAGTTTTAATATCCTCCACGCTTTTCAGCCTTTCCCAGTTAGCACGGCGCCGGGACGCTTAGTGCGCCCCGGCTCCCGAACGGTATATACCTGGCACGGAGCACCCCGTGCCTGAAGCTTTAATAACTCTATTCTACCGGCTCAGCGGGCGAATTGAAGTCAATCTCGACGTGAGCAGAAGCAATATTTTCCCACGGAAGCAAGCTCGGCTCGTGGTACGACTCCTTCTGACCCTTCTTCGTGTTCTTCTTACGAGCCAGCACCGGACCCTCATCCTGCACCTCGTGCAGACGCGCCAGGTACTCGGTGCCGTCGGGTGCGGTGACCGCAATCAGGCGGGTACGGGCACGCTCCCAGTGGCGACGCTCGGTCAGAGCGCGGGTAGCACCGGGCGAGGACACCTCCAGCTCATAGGGGAAGAACTCGTCGTTTTCATCCGCACGATCCAGGGCGTTCGAAATCGCACCGGAAATCTCCGCGAGGGAATCCAGCGACAGCGAATCGGTACGCTCAGCGGTGTAGTCCACCGTAATCTTCACGGTGCGGTTCGCCGCCGGACCCGAAATCTTCAGGCCCTCCAGCACCAGCGAGAACTCGGAGATAACCGGGGCAATCGCCTCGGCGACCTCCTCCTCGCGGATCGCGCGGGTACCCACGCGCACCGGTGCCTCCACCACGGGCTCGCTATCAGCGCGAGTGCGGGGAGCGTTCACACCATTCGCCACGCGGGATGCGGCACGGCGAGCGCGCGCATTCGGGGCGCTCTTCTTAGAGCCAGAACGCTTCGGCTTATATGCCATAGTTCTCTTCTTTCATTCTTCCGCCGCTACCCTGCCCCACCTCCGGGGAGGCGGGGCAGGTGGCGACGGTTTTACGTCTTAGCGGGCTAGTGGCGTGCCTTAGGCGCGCGCACCTCAGCGATGACCTCAGCCACCGCGTTCTCGACGGACACCTCGCGAGCCTCACCGCTGCGGCGGTCCTTCAGCTCCAGCACGCCGTCCTTGAAGCCGCGACCAATCACCAGGATGGTGGGCACGCCCAGCAGCTCGGCGTCGCCGAACTTCACGCCGGGGCTGGTCTTCGGGCGGTCGTCCAGCATGACCTGCAGGCCGGCGGATTCCAGAGATGCGCTGAGCTTTTCAGCGTACTCGTGGGATGCTGCGTCCTTGCCGGTAACGACGATGTGCACGTCTGCCGGTGCCAGGTTGCGCGGCCAGATCAGGCCCTTCTCGTCGTGGTTACCCTCGGCGATAGCAGCCAGTGCGCGGGTCACGCCCACGCCGTAGGAGCCCATGGTCACGGTCTGCAGCTTGCCGTTCTGGTCCAGAACCTTCAGACCCAGTGCCTCAGCGTACTTGCGGCCCAGGGCGAAGATGTGGCCCATCTCGATACCGCGGGCTGCCACCAGCTCACCGGAGCCGTCCGGTGCCGGGTCGCCTTCACGCACCTCGCACGCCTCAATGACGCCGTCGGCGGTGAAGTCGCGGCCGAAGACCAGGTTCGCCACGTGCTTGCCCTCTTCGTTTGCGCCGGTCACCCAGCGGGTACCGCGCACCACGCGGGGGTCAACGAAGAAGGGAATACCGGTTGCGGAAGCTACCGCATCCTCGTCCTCGGTGTGCGCACCGAACAGGGGCGCGTCCAGGCTCAGGCCGGGGCCAATGTAGCCCTTGACCAGCTGCGGGTATGCCTTCAGGTCCTCTTCGCTGGCTGCCTCAACCTCAACCTCGCCGCCGATGCCCAGCAGGGCACCGATGTTGACCTCAACGCGCCCCAGGTCCACGGCACGGTCGCCGGGAACGCCCACGGCGAAGACCTTACGCTCGCCGGAGGGGGTGATGACGGTGCCCAGGAAGCACTTGAGGGTCTGCGAAGCATCCAGGGTGCCGCCGATAACCTCGGAGTGCAGTTCGTTCATGCGCTCCACCAGGGTCTCAATGGTGGCGGAGTCGGGGGTGTCCACAACGAGTGCCGCCGGGGTGTCCTCGGTGATTTCGATTTCCTCGGGAACCACGGTGGTGACGGCCTCAACGTTTGCCGCGTATCCGCCTGCGGAACGCACGAAGGTGTCCTCACCGATGGGGGTCGGGTGCAGGAACTCTTCACTGCGGGAGCCACCCATCGCGCCGGACTGTGCGGTCACAATGACAATCTCCAGGCCCAGGCGCTCAAAGATGCGCTGGTAGGCGGCACGGTGAGCCATGTACGCCTCGTTCAGGCCCTCATCGTCAATGTTGAAGGAGTAGGAGTCCTTCATGACGAACTCGCGGCCGCGCAGCAGACCCGCGCGGGGGCGCGCCTCGTCGCGGTACTTGGTCTGAATCTGGTACAGGTAAACAGGCAGGTCCTTGTAGGAGGAGTACAGGTCCTTAACCAGCAGGGTGAACATTTCCTCGTGAGTGGGGGCCAGCAACATGTCTGCACCCTTGCGGTCCTTGAGGCGGAAGAGGTTGTCACCGTACTCGTCCCAGCGGTTGGTTGCCTCGTAGGGTTCGCGGGGCAGCAGTGCGGGGAAGTGAACTTCCTGCGCACCAATGGCGTCCATCTCTTCACGGATGATGTTCTCGACCTTGCGCAGTACCTTCAGGCCCAGGGGCAGCCAGGTGTACACGCCGGGGGCTGCGCGGCGGATGTAACCGGCGCGGACCAGCAGCTTGTGGCTGGCGACCTCGGCATCTACGGGGTCCTCGCGCAGAGTGCGCACGAAGAGGTTGGAAAGGCGAAGTACCACGATTCTCCTTGAAAGGTCGATAGGTTTAGGTGGGGTGCCCGAGGCTCACCGGGTGAGCCGTAAATAGGCACAGTCGTCTTTAATTTTATAGCGTTTTAGGGTTCGGCGTGTTTAGCGCTCAAAAATGATGGTCGAGAACTGCCCAATCTGCTCCCAACCGGTCCCCCGATACATGGCAAGAGCACGGGCGTTGTAGTCGTTCACGTACAGGCTCAAGTGCGGGTAGCGGCGCTGCAGAACCTGCGCGGCGGCGGCAAAGAACGGCTTAGCCAGACCGTAGCCGCGGTAGTCCGGATGCAGCCACACGCCCTGCACCTGCGCGGCGTCCAGGTTCACGATGCCCGCATCCGCCTTGAAGATGACGCGCCCGTTCACGTCGGTGACAATGGCGCTGCGCTGACCGGCAATGAGCGTGCGCAGGCGCGCCGCGTAGCCGTCACCGTAGCGGGCAACCGGGTCGAAGCCGACCTCCTCGGTGAACATGGCGGCTGCGGCGGGCAGAAGCTCCCCCAGGTCCGCGGAGGTGGCAAGGCGCGCATACCCGGCAGGCTCACCGATACGTTGAAAAGCACCGGTGGGGGCATCGGCAGGTTTGAGGGGTGCGGGCAGGTGCGCCGGCAGCTCAGGAAGCTCCACGGCGTAGAAGCGGGCGAGGTCCTTCTCCGGCGGCAGATACAGCAGTGGCTGATTGGGACGCTCCGACAGAACCCGCGCACGGTGATCGCAACCGTCACCCAGGCTCGGCTGCAGCATCTGCAACAGCGGGCTCTTACCGCCGCGAGTCTGCTCGCACAGCTCCTGCATGCGCGTCCACAGGGGCATCACGAAGACGCTCTCACCAAACATGGAATCCAGGCGAGCACCCACCTGCAGCAGCAGCTGAGCCAGCGCGTCACGATGCGCGAGCGCCGTCGCATCCAGGGTGGGAGTGTCCAGGGAGGGAGCATCCAGCGCTTCAGCAACGTGAGAATCCGCATCCTGTTCAGCGTGTTCAACGGCGACATGTTCAACGGCGGCACCGCACAGGCGCACCGGCACCACATTCGAACCCAACAGCAGCACACAGCACAACTGCCCGTCACGCTCACAGCCCACAAAACCCTGATAGTAGTGCAGCGGAATACGCGGAGCCCTCACCGGAAGAGGGCACGCCAAATAATGCTCAATGGGGTACAGATTCGGGACCGGGTCGCTGAACAGGACGTCCTCCAGCTCATCGCACCACCGAGCGTCCAGAGCAAAAACGTGTTCCTTCACGCGATCAGGCATAGGGGAAGAATCCATCGACGAAACAGCAGCACGCCGGGCGCGATCAGCCTTACGGCGGCGAGAAAAAAGAGTGAACATGACGTGTTGAGTGGTAGAGAATGGGCGATAAAAATTGAGTGAAAACACGGGGACATGTAACCCCGAAAAGGTAGCCGAATCACGCGGCCAGAACCAGCAGCGGCAAGCACCAAGCCTGCCACCACCATAACCGGACATAACCGGAAAAGCGCGGAGGCGCCCTCACCAGGGCGCCTCCGCGCACAAAAGCTAACTAGCTCACCGAAACAGCCGGGGAACCCTCGGGAACATACTCGCCCGAAGCCTCCATCTCAGCAGCAATACGGGTCGCCTCTTCAATCAGAGTCTCAACGATCTGATCCTCAGGCACGGTCTTAATGACCTCACCCTTCACGAAAATCTGGCCCTTACCGTTACCGGACGCCACACCCAGGTCAGCCTCACGAGCCTCACCCGGACCGTTCACCACGCAACCCATCACGGCAACACGCAGCGGAACCTTCATGTGCTCCAGGCCCTTAGTCACGTTCTCAGCAAGCTCCCACACGTTCACCTGCGCACGACCACACGACGGGCAAGAAACAATATCCAGCTTGCGGGGGCGAAGGTTCAGCGACTCCAGGATCTTGGTGCCCACCTTCACCTCCTCAACCGGAGGAGCAGACAGCGACACGCGAATAGTATCGCCAATACCCTGAGACAGCAGAGTACCGAACGCCACCGAGCTCTTAATAGTGCCCTGGAACGCCGGACCAGCCTCAGTCACACCCAAGTGCAGGGGCCAGTCACCGCGCTCAGCCAGCTGACGGTACGCCTCCACCATCACCACAGGGTCATTGTGCTTCACAGAAATCTTGAAATCACGGAAACCGTGCTCCTCAAAGAGCGATGCCTCCCACACAGCAGACTCAACCAGAGCCTCCGGAGTAGCCTTACCGTACTTCTCCAGCAGACGCTTATCCAGCGAACCAGCGTTCACACCAATACGCAGAGAAACGCCGTGGTCCGAAGCCATCTGAGCGATTTCCTTCACCTGGTCGTCGAACTTACGGATATTACCCGGGTTCACACGCACAGCACCGCAACCAGCCTGAATAGCCGCATACACGTACTTCGGCTGGAAGTGAATATCAGCAATCACCGGAATACGGGACTGCTTCGCAATAATGGGCAGAGCCTCCGCATCCTTATCGGTCGGGCATGCCACACGCACAATATCGCAACCGGCAGCAGTCAACTCAGCAATCTGCTGCAGAGTCGCACCAATGTCGTGGGTCTTAGTGGTCGTCATCGACTGCACCGAAATCGGAGATTCAGAACCAACACCGACAGAACCCACCTTGAACTGGCGAGTCTTACGACGCGGGGACAGAACCGCGGGAGCGGGCTTCGGCATACCAAGGCTGACCGACAAGGTTTTCCTCCATACATGGGTTATGAAGGACGTACGACGCATCCTTCGTTCAACTTTTTATTGTGCCACTGACGCGAAAGAAAGCACTAATACGGGTACCCTTACCGCGCGTGACAACACACTAAAACAGGGTGATGGGCTTAACAATATCCGCCACAATCAGAATGACAGACATCACAATGAACGCGCCCGCCACCACATACGTCAGCGGCAACAACTTCACCGGATCAAACGGACCCGGATCCTTACGCCCAGTCAAACGTGCAAAGAAACGACGCACACCCTCCCAGAGCGCACCCAACACGTGGCCACCATCCAGAGGCAGAAGCGGAATCAGGTTAAACGCAAAAAGCATCAAATTCATATTCGCCACCAGCGAGACCAACATCGCAGCCTTCGACTTCAGGTCGATGCGGTCAGTGGCCGTCACCTCACCGGCAATACGGCTCACACCCACCACAGACACCGGCGACTCAGCACTACGCTCACCACCAGTCACCAAAGTCACCGTCAACTCCCACACACGCTGCGGCAACGACAACATCGACGAACCCACACGCGAAAGCGTATCGCCCACCATCGCAGGCACCTCAGTAATAGAACCAGGCACCAACTCACTCGACGGCGAAACACCCACAAAACCGCCGCGAGTCGTCGCAATCGAACCATCCGCAGCACGCGCATACTGGCCCTTACCATCAGAAACCGGGCGGATCATCTCAACCGGAGTCACCGACAAATCCAGACGCTGACCATTACGCTCCACCGTCAGAGTACTCGGGTGAGAACCCGCCGCACGAATCGCCGAAGACACAGCCTCCCACGAACCCGTCGATGCACCATTCACAGCAACCACACGGTCACCCACCTGCACACCAGCAGCCTTCGCCGGCGACGGAGTGGACTTATCAGTACACTCGCCATAGCTAATCGAATCATGAGTGACATTCACGCTCGGCACGCACTCAGACACCGCCGACACCTTATTCGTCACCTGCGCCGTACCAAAACCACAAATCAGCACAGCAGTACACACCACACCAATCAGCAGGTTCATGGTCGGGCCACCCAGCATAATCACCATGCGCTTGAGCACCGGCAACTTATAGAACAGGCGGTCCTCATCACCGGGCTTCAGACGCTCAGCGTCCGCCGCACGCGCCTCCTCAGCCAAGGACGCAAACGGGCTGGTACTCCCCGAATGACCCTCCGTATGGTGCTCCTTCACTTCGGTGGGGCTCGGCGGGTACATGCCAATCATCGAAATATAGCCGCCCAACGGGATCGCCTTGAAACCGTACTCAGTCTCGCCGCGGCGGAAAGAGAACACGGTCTTACCGAAGCCAATCATGTACTGCGGGACGCGCACATTGAACAGCTTCGCGGGCACCAGATGCCCCACCTCGTGCAGGGCAATCGAGACGGCAATAGCGATTGCCATGAGGATAATGCCCACAGCGTACAGCAGGATTTCCACGCTTTTTCTCGTTTCGGTTCGGGGATACGAAGCTTCTAGGATACTCGCTTAGCCTGTGAAGGCACCCTCCCCCGCTTTCTGGAGGGGCTGGATGGGGACGATAAAAGGGGCGGTGTTCGTCCTCGTTCCTACAGGGGCACCCGC
>NZ_KV802668.1:325431-360178 GCF_001810775.1 Rothia sp. HMSC062H08 | reverse complement strand
TCACTTTCGGACGACACCGCCCCTCCACGCACGCTAGGCTACCCGAGGCGGCGCGCCGTGTTTTCCGGAAGCGCCCTCAGGGTGTCAGCCCGGACGCTCTCCGATGCGGAGCGAGGAGAGGGCGGAGCGTCTGTGCGACGGGTGCCCCTGCGTAGGCGCGGAGGAAACATGCGGCGTGCCGTCCCAACTAGCGAAGCGAGAACAAACACCACCCTTCCAAGTCCCAATCCGGGGGCAAGTACCGCCCTCAAAAGCGATTTAGCGTCCGGTCATACCCAGCAGCTCATTCGCGCGAACGCGAGCCCAACGCTCCGCGTTCAGCACAGCCTCCAGAGTCAAATCAGCGTCAGAGACAGCCTCAGCGCTGCCGGTGTGCTTCTCCAGCACGCGTGCGACCGAATCGACAATGTCGGTAAAGCGAATCGCGCCCGCATGGAATGCTGCCACGGCTTCCTCATTGGCGGCGTTGAACACTGCCGGGTGAGTGCCGCCGACCTTGCCGGCGTCCTTGATCATGCGCACGGCGGGGAATGCTTCCTCGTCCAGCGGCTCAAAAGTCCAGGATGCAGCCTTCGACCAGTCGCAAGCAGGCACAGCACCGGGGATTCGGTGCGGCCAGGTCAGACCCAGCGCGATGGGCAGAACCATGCTCGGCGGGGACGCCTGCGCAATGGTTGAGCCGTCCACGAACTGCACCATGGAGTGCACGATGGACTGCGGGTGAACCGCCACGTCGATACGGTCCAGGTCCACGCCGAACAGGTGGTGTGCTTCAAGCACTTCGAGTGCCTTGTTGACCATGGTTGCCGAGTTGGTGGTGACGACCAGGCCCATGTCCCAGGTGGGGTGTGCGAGCGCCTGCGCGGGGGTCACGTCGTGTAGCTGTTCGCGCTTGTAGCCGCGGAACGGGCCGCCCGATGCGGTGAGGATGAGTCGGTCGATTTCTGCGTCGGTTCCGGAGGCGAGCGCCTGCGCGAGGGCGGAGTGTTCGGAGTCGACGGGCACCATGGGGGTGTTCAGGGGGGATGCATCGACGGCGGCGCGTACGAGCGGGCCGCCTGCGATGAGGGATTCCTTGTTGGCCAGTGCCACTCGGTAGCCGCTGTTGAGGGCGGTGAGTGTCGGTTCCAGGCCGATGGATCCGGTGATGCCGTTGAGGACGGTGTCTGCCGGGTGTGCTGCGGCCTGTACGGATGCTTCGGGACCGTGGGCGATTTGCGGGGTGTAGCCGGTGGCGCCTGCTTCGGAGGCTGCCGCTTCGATGAGTTCGCGGAGGCGCTGCGCGTCGTCGGCGGTGCCGCTGGTGGCGACCAGTTCGGCGCGCACGTGCACTGCCTGTCGTGCGAGCAGTTCGAGGGATCGGGAGCCTGCGGAGAGGGCGACGACTTTCAGCGGTGCGTCGGCGGCGGAGGCGCTGGTGCCTTTGAGTGCGGCGAGGTGGTCGATGACTTCCATGGCTTGGGTGCCGATGGAGCCGGTTGAGCCGAGGAGGGTGACGCGCTGCGGTGCGCGGGTGAGTTCTGTGAGGGCGTCGGTGAGGCGGTCGCGGCTGCCGCCGACGCGTGCTGAGGATCCAAACTTCATGGTTCTAGTGTCTCATGAGCTCGCGGGTACGTTCGGGTACTGGCGCCGCCTCTCATCTTAGAAGGCCCAGCACAGAAGACCCCAGCGCAGAAGAATCCCCCGCCCTGTCATACGGGGCGGGGGATTCAACACATACGTTTTAGAGCAGATCCTGCAGCAGCTCAATGCAGCGGTCCAGGAAGGCGTCCACCTGGGATTCCTCGTAGCTGACGGTGCCCGAGGCGGGGCGGAACTTTGCGTGACGCACCACGGAGGGGTCCAGCGGCTCCTCGCTGTTGAGCTGGGCGTACACGCGGTCGCAGATGGCGTCCACGTCGCCGACGAAGTAGCCCATGTGGCGGCGCTTGCTGGGGCGGCGGAAACGCTCACCGGCGGGGCGTTCCAGGCGGCCGGCGAGCAGCTCGCCGGTTTCGACGAGGGAGCGTTCCCAGTTGTCCAGGCCGTACGCCTCAATGTAGCGGCTGCGTTCGAGCTTGGCGAAGCGTTCCTCAATCTTTTCGAGGGCGCGGTCGACCACGTCCAGCTGGTAGCCGCCGGGTTCTTCACGGAAGACGACCTGGCGGATTCGTCGGGAGGTGTAGAGGTCTTCGGGCAGTTCGGAGGCTCCGCTGAGCTTCTCGTAGTCCTCGGCGAGGCGGGTGAACAGGCGGTCTACTTCACTACGCTTGTAGCCGGGTTCGGTTTCTGCTGCACGGGCAAATCCGCCTCCGCGGGTGGTGCTTGCCAAGGTGGGCTCCTCTCGACGATTGAACTTTAAGAATACCAATGCGCAGGCTACCTGACGCAAGGTTGGCGGGCGGTGTCTTAGATATAGTCCCTTGCTTTCCTGACTTCTGCGCCCCTATTCAGCGGGTACAGCAAAGCCGGATACAGCAAAGGCGGGGCGCTCTTCCCCCACTCGTGGGAAGAAACGCCCCGCCTCCATAAGCGATAAAAGCTTGAAGCTTTAGAGCGGCATAATAAACCGGAAAATCAGGCAACCAGCCGCCGCAGCGAAAAGAATCGAGTCCAGGCGATCCATCATGCCACCGTGACCGGGCAGGATATTCGACATGTCCTTCACACCCATACGGCGCTTGAACACGGACTCCACCAGGTCACCGGCAGTCGAAGCGACCACCATGACCGCCGCCAGCGGAATAGCCCAATACCAGGGCGAACCCATGACCGCCAAGGCGATAGCGCCAACAACCGCCGAGCCGACGAAGGAACCAGCCAGGCCCTCCCAGCTTTTCTTCGGGGAGATCTTCGGCGCCATCGGGTGCTTACCCCAATTCACACCGGCAATAAAGCCGAACGTGTCATTGCAGATGGCCATCAGCAGAATCATGAGGATGCCGCGCTCGCCGTGGTCCGTCTGGAAGTAGACCATGGCAATGCCCAGCATCAGCGGCACCCACAGCAGAGCCAGGGCGCTACCGCTCAAAGACTTACCCAGTGAGACCTGACGGTCAGCACGCACGAGAGCAGAAGAGAGCAGCAGCGCCAGCAGGCTCACCGCCAGGGCGATGCCCAGCCCGGTAAAACCGAACAGGAAAGACACCACCACAATTGCGCCAGACAGGGCACCCAGCAGGTATTCCGGGATGCCGTAGCCGCGGCGGGTATTGAGCACGTGCCCAATTTCCCAGGCGCCCAGGCCAGCCGCGGCAGCTGCAAGCGCCACAAAAATCGGCTGGTAAATCAGGCCCAGCACCAATAGCACGCCGAAACCGACGCCCACACTAATGGCGGCGGGCAGGTTACGGCCAGCTTTGGCGCTGCGCGACTTCACCGGCGTTGCAGCGGTCTGCGGGCTCGGCTGTGGAGCAGGCGGCGTGCCTCTCTCTTCTTTCGCTTCTTTGCGTGTACTCATTAGGGTTTAGACCTCGAGCAGTTCAGCTTCCTTGTGCTTGTACAGTGCGTCGACCTGGTCGATGTGCTTCTTGGTCTGTGCGTCCAGTTCCTTCTCAGCACGTGCGCCTTCGTCTTCACCGATTTCGCTGTCCTTGACCAGCTTGTCAATAGCGGTCTTAGCGTGGCGGCGAACGTTACGGATGGAGATACGAGCCTCTTCAGCCTTGTGGTTGACGAGCTTGGTGTATTCCTTACGGCGCTCAGCGGTCATTTCGGGCATGACAACGCGGATAGCTGCACCGTCGTTGCTGGGGTTAACACCCAGGTCGGAGTCACGCAGAGCCTTCTCAATAGCTGCCAGTGCGGTCACGTCGAAGGGAACGATCTTGACGGTACGTGCGTCCTCAACGTTGAAGGACACCAGCTGCTGCAGCGGGGTCGGCGCACCGTAGTACTCTGCGGTCAGGCCGCTGAAGATTGCGGGGTTCACACGACCGGTACGAACCTTAGCGAACTCAGTCTTGGTTGCTTCGATGGTCTTTTCCATCTTCTCGCCGGCTTCGGCAAGGATTTCTTCGATCACGAAAGGATCTCCTTTGTCGGTATTCTGGGGTACCAGAATTGTCGGTGGGTGCGCGTTCAGCCCTCACGGTTCCCTACCGGTTCGCGGCGCATCCGAGGCGAAAACCTGAGGAATAAGGCGAAGTCGACGGGAAAGAGGCAGAACGTCGTATTTGATATAAGTCTAGACGGTACCGGCGGGCATAAGCGAGTTTTAGCGCTTACTCGCGCGGTACCGTCCAGAATAAGTCCGCACCATCAGGCACGGTCACAGTGTGAGGGGGCATTCCATGCGCCCCAACCTAAAAATTAGGGGTTAGCGAGTAACGAGGGTACCCATCTTCTCGCCCAGGATTGCGCGGGTCACGTTACCGTCACCCTGCATACCGAACACGCGCATGGTCACGTTGTTGTCGCGGCACAGGGAGAACGCGGTCTGGTCCAGTACGCGGATGTTACGCTGCATTGCCTCATCGTAGGTGAGGTTGTACAGACGCTCAGCGTTGGGGTCCTTGTTCGGGTCAGCAGTGTAGATGCCGTCCACGCCGTTCTTAGCCACCAGAACCTCATCTGCGTGGATTTCCAGGGCGCGCTGAGCAGCCACAGTGTCGGTGGAGAAGTAGGGCAGACCCGCACCAGCACCGAAGATCACAACGCGGTCCTTCTGCATGTGGCGGATCGCGCGGCGAGGAATGTAAGTCTCAGCAACCTGCGGCATGGTGATAGCCGACTGAACGCGGGTGTCAATACCCTCCTGCTCCAGGAAGTCCTGCAGAGCCAGGGAGTTCATCACGGTGCCGAGCATACCCATGTAGTCTGCACGGGAACGATCCATACCTGCCTGAGAGAGTTCAGCGCCACGGAAGAAGTTACCGCCACCAATCACGATGGAGGTCTCAACCTCGCCAACAGTTGCGGCGATCTGCTTAGCGATGCTGCGCACGACCTCGGTAGAAATACCGACTTCACCGCCACCAAAAACCTCACCGGAAAGCTTGAGCAAAACGCGGCGGCGGCCGGTCTCGTCACGGTGCATCGGGCGGGGATTCGCTTCAGTCATGGTTCCTCCAGTGGCTTACCTAGGGATTGTTATGGGTGATTGGGGCGGACTCCTGCCGCCTAGTCCTTATCAAGGATACAGCAAAGCCGGATAGCCACCAGTGGTGACTACCCGGCTTCAGGCTATAATCCCAACCTCATACGACTTCCCTTACCGGGAACCCGCAATACGGGAGGGCAGAACTGCAGCGAGTCCTTATGCGCCCACGCGGAAACGTGCGAATGCGGTAGCGGTTGCGCCAGCCTCGGACAGAACCTGTGCGACAGACTTCTTGGAGTCCTTTGCGAAGTCCTGATCGAGCAGGGTGTTCTCCTTGAAGAAGCCCTTCAGGCGACCCTCAACGATCTTGTCCAGAATCTTCTCGGGCTTGCCCTCAGCGATTGCGGTCTCGCGAGCAACGCGCTTCTCGGTCTCGATCTGGTCTGCGGGGATGGACTCGGAATCCAGGTACTTGGGGCTCATTGCAGCAATGTGAACTGCAACGTCGTGTGCGATCTCGTCGGTGTTCTCACCGGAGACAGCCAGCAGAACGCCAACCTGTGCGGGCAGGTCCTTGGAGGTCTTGTGCAGGTAAACTGCAACGTTCTCGCCCTCAACGCGTGCAACGCGGCGGACAACGATCTTCTCGCCGAGCAGTGCACCAGCGTCGGTGGTCAGCTCCTCAACGGTCTTGCCCTCGTAGGATGCAGCCTGCAGCTCTTCCAGGGTGGAAGCGTTAGCAGCAATAGCAGCCTCGAGCACGTTCTGGCCGAAAGCGATGAAGGGGTCGGACTTTGCCACGAAGTCGGTCTCAGAGTTGACCTCGATCATGTAGCCAACGCCGTTCTCAACGCGTGCAGCTACCAGGCCCTCAGCGGTTGCGCGACCCTCGCGCTTGGTGATGCCCTTCAGACCCTTAACGCGGATGATCTCAGCAGCCTTCTGCTGGTCGCCGTTAGCCTCGTCCAGAGCCTTCTTGACGTCGAGCATACCTGCGCCGGTCTTCTCGCGCAGTGCCTTGATGTCTGCTGCGGTGTAGTTCGCCATTGTGAACTCCTTGTGTTGCTGTAATAAATCGGGATGACATCCCGGTGGTACAAATGGCGGACGGCGCCGCGCCCAGGTCAGGGCGGGCGCCGTCCGAACGTGGTCCCCGCGGGCGGGGGCCACAAAGCATAAAGCTTAGTGGGCTAAGAAAGCTTACTTAGCTGCCTCTTCAGCCTGTGCAGCCTCGTGCTGCTCCAGGAGCTCGCGCTCCCAAGCTGCCATGGGCTCCTCAGCTGCTTCAGCCTTGCCGTTCTTCTTAGCGTTGCGCTCGATCAGGCCGGCTGCCACTGCGTCAGCAATCACGCGGGTGAGCAGGTTGACGGAGCGGATAGCGTCGTCGTTACCGGGGATCGGGAAAGCAACCTCGTCGGGGTCGCAGTTGGTGTCGAGGATAGCAACAACGGGGATGCCCAGCTTCTGAGCCTCGTTAACTGCCAGGTGCTCCTTCTTGGTGTCAACAACCCACAGGAGGGAGGGAACCTTGGACAGGTTGCGGATACCGCCGAGGGTCTTCTCGAGCTTCTCGAACTCGCGACGCATGAGGAGCAGTTCCTTCTTGGTGTAGCGAGAACCTGCTACATCGTCGAAGTCAATCTGCTCGAGTTCCTTCATGCGCTCAATGCTCTTGGAGATGGTGCTGAAGTTGGTCAGCATACCACCGAGCCAGCGGTGGTTCACGTAGGGCATGTTCACGCGGGTTGCCTGCTCAGCGATAACTTCCTGAGCCTGCTTCTTGGTACCCACGAACAGGATGTTGCCACCGTGTGCGACGGTCGACTTAACAGCCTCGTATGCCTTGTCGATGAAGGCGAGGGACTGCTGCAGGTCGATGATGTAGATGCCGTTGCGCTCGGTCAGGATGAAACGCTTCATCTTGGGGTTCCAACGGCGGGTCTGGTGACCGAAGTGAACGCCGGAGTCCAGCATTTCACGCATAGTTACGACGGGCATGTCGTCTCCTTTGTGGTGCCGCGCGGACCTCCCATTCGGGCTAGCCCAACACGCGCATAGTAGTTATCAGTTTTTCCTGGCGGCGGTTAGCGTTCACGGTTACCCGTTCAGCTCAGGCCCTAACCACCCCGTATGGGTGGACCGAAGGTCCCTTATCGGCTCCCCGTTTGAGGATGCCGCTCACGCCGCGCGTCGTCAGTGAAGCTGTGCGGAACCCCCTCACAGAAGGAGAATACCCGCGCAGGCACACTGCAATACGACATTGTACCGTATATTCCGCGATTAATCCGCCGGATTAGGGTTAAAACCTGCGCAGGCGCGGCGGGTGTGTGCAGGGGCACTGTGGATAAAGGATTTTAAGGCGAAAACAGCGGGGTTATCCACAATTTTTCGTGAGGTGCCGCGGGGCGGGGCAATTCGTGATGTGCTCAGAAGATGAAGCAGAACATGATGACATTAGCGACAACGCTACGGCGCGCGATGCTGACGGCGTGCTGCCTGCTGGGTGCACTTGTGAGCGCGGGTGGGCAGGGCTACGCGGGTAGTCAGGGTTATTCGAGCTGGATCAGTTCTACAGACGGGGCAGGTTTCGCAGAGGGTGCCACCTCAAGTGCGCACGTTCCCAACAGCGCACAAGTTCCCGGCACCGTTGAGCTCACCGCGAGCCGACTACGCTACCGCTCCCCCACCGCCGAATCCAGGCCGCGGGTGATCCGCCCCTTTGAGAATCCCGCCCAACGCTGGAGCGCAGGGCACCGCGGCGTAGACCTTGCCGTACCCGAGAACGACCGGCGCGTCTACACACCGGCACCGGGAAAAGTGGTTTTCAGCGGCACGGTCGTCAACCGCAAAGTGCTGGTCCTTGCGCATCCGGATGGGCGGCGCAGCACCTTCGAACCCATGGACGAGGCGCTCACCGTCGGCACCACGGTTGCAGCCGGTGAGGTCATCGGCACCGTCGCAGTCACGGCGGGCGGCAACAGCGAGCGCCCCTACCGGCGGTGCTCCACCGCGTGCCTGTACTGGGGCGTACGCCAGGGAGGCGCCCGCGGAGACGGCAGCGGCAAGGACGCCGAGTACATCAACCCCATGAGCCTGCTGAGGTCGAAGGAACCGAGCATTCTGCTACCCGTGCCGGGCGGGTATTAGGAGCAGGCACTAACGGCGACAAGCCGCAGATACAGCTGTGGCCCGTCACCTCCCAAGAAGGAGGCAACGGGCCACAGAATCCAGCCTAGATTGCGTTCTCTAGCGGGGTGCTAGAGGCAGCTACTTACTGGAGGACGTCACCGTCATCAGCACCGAACTGGTTCGGCTGTACAGGCTGCTGAGCAGTCTGACCGGGCTGAACCGGCTGGGTGGGCTGTGCAGGCTGCGCAGCCTGCGCATCGTACGCAGGCATTGCCTTCGTCGGTTCATTCTCGCCGTAGTTCAGGCCGTGCTGCGGGGTGAACACCTGAGTCGGCGAATCGTCACCCGCGGCGTAGGCGGTGTTCTGCGCCGGGTAACCGGACTGAGCAGCATAACCATTCTGCGCAGCGTAGCCGCCCTGTGCCGGGTAGCCGTTCTGTGCGTCAGCCTGGGTTGCGCCGTAACCGGTCGCAACACCAGCCGCCGCGCCCAGCGCAGCAGCCGAAGCGGCACGACGCTCACGGCCCTTTGCACGAGCCGCCGCGATCTTCTTGCGGAACAGGAAGAGCAGAATCAGGATGAGCAGCAGCAGACCCACAATAACCGCGTCCACGATTACGTCGGTCATGCTCAAACCGGATGCCGGAACGGTCAGACCGGAGGTGCTACTGACACCGCGGTCAGTCTTGACGCTCAGCTCGCCGCCGTTGACAGTGAGCTGCACGTGCTGAGAGTTCTTCGCGAGGCTGTTCGCGGCATCTACCTTCTGCTGGTCCAGCGAGGAGAAGGTCGGAGCCTTGAAGGTGAACTCGAAGGGAGCCGAGTAGTAGTTACCCAGCTTCGAAGAGAGCTTGATTTCAGGGGTAACCGTGTAGTCGGAACCGAAGGGGTGGTAGCCACCGGGGCGGGTGACGGTTACCTTCGAATCGGGCATGTATTCGTTCAGTCGCTGGTTGAACTCGTTCTGGTCCTTACCGCGAACCTTCACGCTCACGATGGTGGAGTCGCCGTCCTGGCGGACCTCGGTCTCGTCATTGCTGCCGCCCGCGAAAACGTCCTTGAGCTTCTGCTCAGCGCCCGCAACATCCTCGGTCGGGAATGCGTAGAGGAAACGTGCTTCCATGGATCCGTCCAGACCCAGGGAGGTAGCGACCTTCATGCTCTTCATCTCGATCTGGCGCGAAGAAACGCGGTCAACCGCGATGAGAGTGCTGCTACCGCCAGAACGGGAGGAGCTAGCACGGCCTTCGGGGTCAACCATGTAGGACTTGTCGTTGCTGTCCACGATGGTCAGGGTCAAGCCATCACCGTTCGGGGAGCACAGCAGGGAGCAGTCCAGCAGACCCGAAATCTTCTTCTGAACGGTGAAGGTGTTATCCTTCGCCACTACCTCACGGCTGGCGGAGAAATCAGTGCTGCTTGCGCCAAACAGCTTCTTGAGACCGCTGCCCAGGTCCTCAATCGAAGAAGCGCTAAAGGTCAGGGTACGACCCACTTCTTCCTTCGCACTGGCGGTCGATGCGGAAGGAGCATATGCCTTCGCCTGCGAGGACTCCAGGCCCTTCTTCAGCTCGGAGCCCTCAGGCTTGACCTGGTTCAGGTAGGCGTCGACCGCAGCGGCGGTCTCGGTGTTCATGATTTCCTTCGCAACGAAGGAGATGGCGACGTCATAACCGCCGTCCTTCTCCTTCACGTCAAGGATGACGTTACGGAAACCGCGGTCCTGAACATCCTTCGCGGAAATCTTAGACCCACCGGAGTTCTTCACTTCCTTCTCGCCAAACTTCACAGTGGTTTCATCACTACTGCTGAGAACGCTGTTCTTATTGGAAGCAGACACAACACCGTCCACTACCAGAGCTTCAGGAAGCCAGCCCAGCAGATCGCCCGAGCTGAAGTTTTCCTTCACCTGAATACCCTGCACCAGACCCTGGTCAGAGTTGACGATGCTAATCTGCGGCTTGATGTCGGAGCCCGAAGCCTTCAGCAGAGAGGTCACCTTGGAGTGGTACTCGTCCACGGAGGAGAAGGATACCTTGAAAGTCGCACGAGCCTTGTCACCCTCAGACTGAATACCTTCGTATTCCAGGCCCTCGGGCAGGTGCTTACGTACGGACGCATCCAGTGCCTGGGTTCCACCCTTAACCTTGTCCTGGTTATCCTTCATGTTGAAGGAAACCAGAATGGTGCGGGTACCCTTCTCAGCGCTCTCAAGGCCCAGCTGGGTCTCAATCTTTGCGCTGCAGGCGCTCAGAATCAGGGCGGCAATGGTCAACAGAACCGCCAGGAACATCCAGCGCTGACGAGTCGGCGCGCTCGGGGCGTGAGTCATCGCGTGCATACTAGGCTCCCATCAGGCGAATCGCCACGTAATAGACGACCATGGACGCCAGAACCCATGCGGTGCTCAGCGCCGCGTGCATGATAATCGGGGACTTCGCGAAGCGGCCCAGACGGTTCAGACCCAGATAGGTGAGAGCCTCACCCGAGAACACGGCGAAAGCAAGCACCAGGACTATGAGCATGGTCAGGAAGAACGCACCACCACCGCTACGGGTGAGGGTCAGGAAGAACACGAGCAGGTTCAGCACCAGGAACGAAGGAATCAGCGCCAGGGAAGACACCGACACGGCGTGCATACTCGCGGTGAAGGAGGTCGGCGCCTTACCGATACGCGCGGTCAGCTGCAGCTGCACACCGCGCAGAACCTGCACACCGAAGATTGCAAGAGCCATCAGCACGTACGCCAGAATCATGCGTCCGGTCGGCACGGCCTGTGCGGCGTAGGCACCACCGTAAGCGGCACCGCCTCGACCGCCGAACATGTAGCCCACCATGGACATCGCGATAACGGCAGCCAGGATAATCAGCTGGCTGAAGAAGAAGGCACCCACCAGCGCCTGCAGAGTCGTGGGAACAATCCAACCCCACGCACCGGCGGCAGAGATGCGGGCGTGCGCGGTCGCCGGGTTGCTGGAGAAAACGTCCAGGAACGCGTTCCAGGTAGCGCCCAGTGCCTTCACCGTCGGATGCGGTGCGCTCGGCGCATAGGTTGCCTGGCCGGGCTGACCGGGCTGCGCGGCCCCAGGCTGAGCAGTACCGGGCTGGGGTGCGGCGGCAGGCTGACCGGGCTGTGCGGGGGCTGCCTGAGCCTCAGCATTCGGTTGCGCATTAGCGTTTACCTGAGCGGGCTGGGGCGCCTGCTGAGGCTGAACGGGCTGCTGCGGTGCTACCGGTGCGGCAGACTGAGCAACATTACCCTGCTGGCTCGGCTGAGCAGCCTGAGCTACATTACCCAGCTGAGCAGCCTGACCCGGAAGCGAAGCATCCTGCGCGGGGTGTGCACCGGCATCGTAGCCGTAGCCACCGGCTGCAGATGCACCCTGCGACGGGTTGTTGGGAGTGTTCTCCGACATTGAGATCCTCTCGTATGGTGTGTGGAAGCAACACCTACCGGCTGAATCGGCATCTACCGGCGGCATCACACTGTCTTTCGTGACAAGACTCTTCAACCCTACCGTATTGAACGCTATGGTGCGTCTTCGTTCGTCATTTACTCATTTTCATCACCGTTGATGCATTCCATGCACGAAAATACGCGCCTCCGAGAGCATGACAAAAGAGCACGAAAAGAGGGCGCGAAAAAGCCCCGCCCGCCGACAAGTGGGTGAAGTCGACGGGCGGGGCCGTAGGGAGTGCGGGGCTCGAACCCGCGACCAAGGGATTATGAGTCCCCTGCTCTAACCGGCTGAGCTAACTCCCCATCCGGTGCAGTGACGGCGCGCAATGGACGCCAGCACCATCCTCTAGAGTACCTGAACGGTGACTGAGAACGAAAAACGCTCAATCCGCCGCCCAGGGGCTAGAGAAGCTTAGCGGCGCGAATCCAGGTAACGCTGGTACGGAGCGTCGCTCACGTACAGTTCCTCGAAGGTGCGCCAGGTGTTCTCAGCGCTGTGGAAGCCCACGATGCGGCGGGACTCACGACCCATCTGCTCACGCTCAGCAGCGGGCAGGGAGAGCACAGCCTCCAGCTTCTTCGCCAAATCCTGAGCGTTATTGGGTTCGAAGAGGTAGCCGTTCACACCGTCCTCCACCAGGTGCGGCAGAGCCAGCGCGTTCGCGAGCACCACGGGGGTGGAGGCGCTCATCGCCTCCAGGGAAACCAGGGACTGCAGTTCGGCGGTACCGGGCTGGCAGAACACATCAGCCATCTGGTACACCTCGGGCAGATGCTCCTCCGGAACGAAGCCGCGGAAAATCACGCGGTCGGACACGCCGCAATCGTGCGCCTTCTGTTCGAGAGCTTCACGCAGCTCGCCGCCACCGGCGATATCCAGCACCACGTGCTCGAGAGTATCCGGCAGCAGGGAGAGCGCCTCGATGAGCACGTCCACGTTCTTCTCTTCAGCCAGGCGGCCCACGAAGGCGATACGCAGCTCACCGGGAACCTTGCCGGCGTCAGCACCCTCAGCCAGCTCGTAGTCGCTGATCTCAATACCGTTAGAAACGGGCATGACGGGGCGATCAAAATGGCCCAGGTCGCGCATCGCATCCGCACCAATCTGGGTGGGGGTGGTGACGACCGCAGTCTTGGAGAAGCAGAAACGCATGTCCTTCCAGGTGATCTTCTCAATCACACGCTTCACTGCGGAGGGGAAGGGCAGGAACGGGTCAAGGTTCGCCGGCATGAAGTGGTTCGTGGAGATGACGCGGATACCGCGGCGCTTCGCCTGGAAGATGAGGGCGCGACCAATAATGTAGTGGCACTGCACGTGCACCACATCCGGGCGGACCTCGTCGAGGATTGCGCCGACCTCGGACCAGATCTCCCAAGGCAGGCAGATGCGGTTCGTCTCATGGGTCGGGGGCAGGTGCGAGCGCAGGCGGTGCTCCACGATGCCGCCTTCTACTTCGGTGCGGTAGCTGGGGCCGGGGATGGGGCTGGCAGCAACTACGTGTACGGAGTGGCCGCGCTTGAGCATGGAGGTGGCGAGGCGGTGACCGAATTGTGCTGCACCGTTGATGTCCGGCGGGTAGGTTTCTGCGCCAATCAGAATCGTCTTTGCCTGTTCCATGACGGGGCTCCTCATCGGGGTGTAGTGTGTCGGTGACTTTGGGGTTTCGGGTGCGACGGTGCGCCGCTCTACCTCTGTCTGCCGCGTGCACCGGGTGGATCCAGTACGTACAGCACTTGTCTATTCTACCTGTGAGCTGCGTCCTTCTCCGACTCGTAGAGGGAGGGTTTTGGCTGGGAGTTACCTCTAAACCTCACGTTGAGACAGAAGTCGGCAACCTGCCTGTAGACGCACAAACGCCCCGATACAAGTATCGGGGCGTTTGGACGCTTGGCGTTAAACCTATGCGCCGGCTTTAGCGGCGACTGGGTTTATGGTGTACCGGGTTTAGCGGCGTACCAGGCGGTTCAGGAAGTGCAGGACGGTTGCAATGGATGCGCCCAGTGCTGCGAAGGACTTCCAGCGTGCCTGCAGAACCTCGGGCTTGCGCACGTTCTCTGCCAGGCCGCGGCCGGTAGCTGCTGCACCTGCGGCAACCTCGGAGGGCACTGCCTTGAGAGCATCCAGAGCCTGCTGGGTGTTGTTCTGAACGTCGCCGGTGTAGGACTGCAGGTCGTCGCGCAGGGCTGCCAGGTGCTGGCGGCGTTCTGCGGTGCGCTGCTTGAGCTCTTCGAAGGTCGGCGGCTTGGGCTCTTCCTCACCGCGTGCCTTGCGCTCTTCAGCTTCCTGACGTGCGCGTTCTGCTGCTTCTTCAGCTTCCTTAGCCTTCTGCTCTGCACGCTCTGCCTGTTCCTTCTTCAAGCGCTCAGCGGACATGGCGGTACCTTCCTTGAGTACGCCGAGGTCGAAGAGCAGACCGAAGATTGCGGATTCGGGCTTGAACGGCAGCTGTGCCTTGACCTTCTTCAGACCGACCAGGGCGCAAATTGCCAGGACGATGAGGAAGATGAGGGCGAAGACCAGCGCGGATGCCCAGTAGGGCATGACGGTGCCGAGGCCGAGGATTGCTGCGGCGACCAGCGCAATGATCAGGAACAGACCGAAGACTGCTGCGACGCCGAAGAAGGCCGCACCCTTACCAACGGCGATGCCCTTGGTCTTCAGCTCGTGCTTTGCAATCTGGATTTCGTCCTTGACCTGGCTGGGTCCGAGGGTCTTGAAGGTTTTGCCAGCGTCGATGATGTTCGCGACGCCGGACTTAATCCCGCTGATGCCAGCAAAGAAACGCTTAGGTGCCTTGGGATTAGTAGTAGTGGTCATGACCACCTCTCCGTGACGTGTTTTTGGAGGCTTCTTTTTCGCACTCCACCTCCTATAGTTTAGCCCCTTATGATACCTCCGCGTGACCGTTTGAACGGGGGTTTGCGCTATCTCTTCAGGTATTTTCGACTTTCTGGAGGCTGCATTGAGCTGCAGGCGTAGCTTTCTAGGTTTGGTTGCGCCTGTGGATTTGCTCTGGAGTAGGCGTAAGAGGATGCCGATGCGCCGCTCCCCCGCCGTGCGTTAGGCGGGCGTGTGGCGTGTGTGGGCAGAGAACTTCTCTGTGCGTTAGACTTCACATTTTTGCAGGGTACATTTTTACAGGGTGAAGTATCTTTGCCTCGCCGAGGGCGTAAGCCCGAGGGGTTGCTGGTTCACGACTTGGGGAGAACGTTCCGACTGGACTCGAACTGGCGAGGCGAAGATTTTCCGAGCGCGCGAGGAAACAAAAATCTTTGCCTCGCCGAGGGCGCAAGCCCGAGGGGTTACTGGTTCGAGCCAGAGGAACAGATAAAGCAAGAACCCCCGAGACGAAGTCTTGAGGGTTCTTGCTTTATACGCTCCCCCGACTGGACTCGAACCAGTAACCCTTCGATTAACAGTCGAATGCTCTGCCAATTGAGCTACGGGGGATTATTTTGTTTTCGTTGCTGGTTTCCCTTGCAACGAGTAATAACTATACCGGGGCTGTTTGGGCTCCGCAACTTGAAATGCCGTGAAGTGCATCACTCTTTGGGCTGGGGCTGGTGTTGCCCTCTACTGACCGGTGGCGCTCCCCCGGCAACATGCAGAACGCAGGACATTCGACAGGTTGCCGGGGCTCCCAGAAGGAATCATGCTTAGCCGCGCTGGGCTGTGAGCTGGCGGCGGCGCATTTCCAGTTCGAGGAGCTGACGCTGTACTGCTTCGAACTCTTCGTCATCGGGGTTTGCGCTGAGCTGCTCTAGGCGCATCATCAGGTCGGACTTTTGGCGGGCAATCTGCTGCTCAAACAGAGCATTGAGCGCACCGGTGACGAAACCGGGCAGACGCTCGGCACTGCTGACCGGTAGCGGTGAGACGGCAAGCTCCGCGATGGCGGGGTGCACACCTTCTACCGCACCGGAACGTACACAGTTAATCCACTCGATGCCGGGGGTGGGCGCCATGACGGTTGCCGCGTGAATAATGCCGGCGGCCACCTCACGATGGGTGCGGTAGCGGAACTGCACGGTGGCGAGGTTACGCCACTGTTCCACGCTGATGAGCTCGGGGTGCTGCAGGGCAATCTCGAGCGCCGCCTTTTCGAGGCGGGCAACCGGGTCGCGCGGGTCGGGGGTGAGGAACTCCTCGACGGCGGGGGCGGTCGCCTCCGGCTGGGGTGCGGTGGGCTGAATGCTGCTCGGCGGGTGCGCGGCAGCGTTCTGCCCGGCGTAGGCGCTGGGTGCGGCGTAATCTTCCGGGGGCGGCGCATCGTAGGCGGGGTCGTAGGGCGCGTCAGCATGAACTGCGCCCTGAGCACCCGTATAGCCCGGTGTGCCCGGCACGCCCTGCGGCCCCTCATTCAGACGCTCATAACGCGGCACGGCGGCGGGAGCCTCCGCCTGCTGGGTCCGCGAAAGCTTCGGGTGGTTCTGCGCGTACGCCACGGCACGCTGAATCTCGTCCAGCTCCAGGCCGAGCTGACCGGATACCTTACGCATGTAGGCGGGGCGCAGGTCGCGGTCCTTGATGCCGGCAATAATCGGGGCGATGGCACGCATCGCCAGCACGCGGCCCTCCAGGGTCGCCAGGTCGTACTTGGCGAGGGTCGAATCAATCGCGAACTCGAACAGCGGGCGGCGCGAAGCAATCAGCGAGCGCACGGCGGCGTCGCCCTTGTGCAGGCGCAGGTCGCAGGGGTCCATGCCGTTCTCAGCAACCGCCACGAAGGTCTGCGCCACAAAACGCTGATCCTCCTGAAAAGCTGCCATGGCGGCTTTCTGTCCTGCGGCGTCACCGTCGAAGGTGAAGATGATTTCTCCGCCGGAGCCGTCGTCGGTAATCATGCGGCGCACCATCTTGATGTGGCCGGGACCGAACGCGGTACCACAGGTGGCAACGGCGGTGGTGATGCCGGCAAGGTGTGCCGCCATGACGTCCGTGTAGCCTTCCACGATGACGACCTGCTTGGTCTTGGTCATATCGCGTTTTGCCAGGTCAATGCCGTAGAGCACCTGGGATTTCTTATACAGCTGCGTCTCGGGGGTGTTCAGGTATTTGGGGCCCTGGTCATCATCGAAGAGGCGGCGGGCACCAAAGCCGATGGTCTCACCGGCGATGGTGCGGATCGGCCAGATGATGCGGCCACGGAAGCGGTCGTACAGGCCGCGGTTGCCCTCGGAGAACATGCCGGTCGCCTTCAGCTCCTCGTCGGTGAAGCCCTGGGAGCGAAGGTGCTTGAGCAGGTGGTCCCAGCCGCGGGGTGCGTAGCCGACACCGAACTTGCGGGTTGCGGCGGGGTCGAAGCCGCGGGCACCGAGGAAGCGCTGCGCCTCCTGCGCATCAGCGCTGTAGAGGTTGCGTTCGAAGAACTCGGCGGCAATCTTGTGCGCGTCGAGCAAGCGGCGGCGCATACCCGCCTCGTAGCGGTCGCCGGGCTTACCGCCCTCATAGTGCAGGGTGTAGCCGATGCGCGCGGCAAGACGCTCCACCGTCTCAACGAAACTGGTGTGCTCCATCGCCATGACGAAGGAGTACACGTCACCGGATTCACCGCAGCCAAAACAGTGGTACGAGCCGACCTGCGGGCGCACATTGAAGGAGGGCGTGCGCTCGTCGTGGAACGGGCACAGCCCCTTGAAGGTGCCTATACCGGCGCTTTTGAGGCTCACATAGCCTTCAATGATTTCGCGGATATCGGTACGGGCGCGGACTTCGTCAATGTCTTCTTTGCGGATTAATCCAGCCATAAACTCAATTCTACGGTGAGGGTCAACAGGTAGCGTCGCAGGCGTTATAGGCGCGGGAAATAACGCCCGAACAGGCTCACAAAAAGGATGCGCCGCGACGCGCAAACAGCACGCCGCGGCACACAAGTACAGGTGTTTAGCCGCCGGAAATATCCAGCTCAGCCTCCGCCAGGCCCAGACGCTCAGCGTCCCCCAGGATGCGCGAATCCAGCCAGCCATCGGGCAGGTGCGGCTGCTTGGGGCTACCGGCGCGGCCGCGCGAACCCTCCACAGCGGCACCCGGGTAACCAATCGAGTGGTCCAGCTGAGCAATCAGCTCACGGAACGTCGCCAGGTCGGGCACCTGAGCCATCTTCGCGCGCAGCTCACCGCCAACCGGGTAGCCCTTGAAGTACCACGCCACGTGCTTGCGGATCTCGCGCAGGCCTCGGGTCTCATCGCCGAAGGTTTCCACCAGCAGTTCTGCGTGGCGGTAAATCATGTCCGACACCTCGGTCAGGGTCGGGCGGATACGCTCCGACGAACCCTCAAACGCATTCTGCAGGTCGCCAAACAGCCACGGGCGACCCTGGCAGCCGCGACCAATCACCACGCCGTCCACGCCGGTCTGCTCAACCATGCGCACCGCATCCTCTGCGGAGAAAATATCGCCATTACCCAGGATCGGCACATCCGGAATCAGCTCGCGTAGCTGCGCAATCGAATCCCAGTCAGCCTTACCCGAATAATGCTGAGCCGCAGTACGACCGTGCAGGGCAATCGCCGCAACACCGGCATCACGCGCAATCTTGGCGGATTCCAAGAACGTAATGTGGTCATCGTCGATGCCCTTACGCATCTTAATGGTCAGCGGAATATCGTTGCGGGATGCTTCCTTCACCGCGGTCTGCACAATCGCAGTGAACAGGTCAGTCTTCCAGGGCAGGGCGGCACCGCCACCGCGGCGAGTCACCTTAGGAGCCGGGCAGCCAAAGTTCAAGTCAATGTGGTCTGCACGGTCCTCTTCAACGACCATGCGCACAGCCTTACCGACGTTGACCGCGTCCACACCATAAATCTGGATGGAGCGGATCTTCTCGTCCGGGTCATGCTCAATAATGCGCATGGACTCGGGCTTACGCTCCACGAGGGCGCGCGCAGTCACCATCTCGGTAACGTACAGGCCGCCGCCATATTCACTGCAAAGGCGACGGAAAGCCTTATTGGTCACGCCAGCCATCGGGGCGAGAACCACGGGAGTATCAACGGTCAGTTTGCCCAGTTTCAGGGGCGGAAGGGTAAGACGGGGTGCTTCAGAATTCACCCCTATATTGTGGCATACGGGGGCAAATCGAGAACCGGACTCAGCTGAGGGGGTACAGCGGAACAGTACAGGTACGCAAGGAGCCGGTGTGCCCAAAGGGGCAGCACGCACAAGGGGCGGAGGAGCATTCCGCTCCCCCGCCCCTTTCAGCAAGAGCCAGCCAGCAGGCTCGGTGCCGAGAATACACTCGGGAACCTACCCGAGAGCCTACTCGGTCACGTAAATATAAGTCGGGTCACCCTCCACCGAGGCGGTACCGGCGCGCAGCAGCACGTCGGTCACCTGAACCAGCGCCTCCATGGCGTCATCAACCTCAACCAGTACCGGGTACTTAGCGCTCAGCAGGGACAGCACCTGCATAATCGCCTCCACGGCACCCTCATTATCGAAGTCGTAGCCCAGCAGCAGCTCGGTGGCGGTGTTCTCATTCACCAGCGCCGCCTCCGGGTCGGTCTCGAAGGGGTGGTAGCTCACCGCAAAGGCCACAATCTGACCCTTCTTACCCTCGGCAGCCGCCTCGCGAATGTGGTCGCGAAGCACCACGGCACCAAAAGCGCGCACCTCATCCGAGAGGAAGTAGCGGTTCACGGTACCCAGACCCACCTCGGCGGGCACATCCCACTCGTGAGCGCGGCGGTAAAAATTCCACAGCGCAGAAGTCAGCTCCACCGAACCGGTCGCCAAATCCTCAATCGCCTGAGTCTCGTTACCGTCAGCATCCTCACGCAGAGACACCGGGGGAATCGCGCCCGGCTCCACACGCACCATACGGGAGCGCTGAATCAGCTTCATGCCGGCAGCCTGCGCGAACTCCTCACCGTCGCTAAACGGCGCTAGCTTCACGCGCAGAGCAGTGGTCTGACCGTGCGCCGCCGCAATCTCACGCAGCGCATTCAGCAGCGCGGTACCAATACCCTGACGGCGGTGATCAGCCGCCACCTCAACATACGACCACAGACGCGCCGGATGCAGCAGCGAAGCCACCACGGTACCCGCCGCCACCGGAACACCCGAAACAGTCACCACCAGAGTGCGGCTAAACGGCGCATCCGTATCCGGGCCGAAAAGGCCACGCTGGCGCTCCTCAACCTCATTGCGGGCAGAGTTCCAGATTTCAAGCAGGGCAAGGTCATCACCCTCCTGCCAGGGGCGAATCTCAAATTTTTCGCTAAGGCGTTCAGCCATATCCGTGTGCCTTCCTTCGCTCGCGTCTATCGTGCCAATCAGTCTAACCAGGGTAGCCCAAATACACGACGGCGGGTAGCCTCTTTCGCTCTAAGAGGCTACCCGCCGACCGTGTGATGAATATTTTTAGCCTGCCAGGCGTGCAGCCAGGTAGGACTTCACCTGATCCAGAGCCACACGCTCCTGGTTCATGGTGTCACGCTCGCGGATGGTCACAGCCTGATCCTCGAGGGTATCGAAGTCCACGGTGATGCAGAACGGGGTACCGATCTCATCCTGGCGGCGGTAACGGCGACCAATAGCGCCCGCCTCGTCGTAGTCCACGTTCCACAGGCCGCGCAGCTCGTTCGCCAGCTTGGTTGCCGGCTCAGACAGTTCAGCCTTCTTGGACAGCGGCAGAACAGCAGCCTTGACCGGTGCCAGGCGCGGGTCAAGCTTCAGCACGACGCGCTTGTCCACGCCACCCTTGGTGTTGGGTGCCTCGTCCTCAACGTATGCGTCAACGAGGAACGCCATCATGGAGCGGGTCAGACCGAAGGACGGCTCAATCACGTACGGCACGTAACGCTCGCCGGTAGCCTGGTCGAAGTACTCAAGCTTCGCGTTGGAGTGCTTGTTGTGAACGCCCAGGTCGTAGTCGGTACGGTTCGCAACACCCATCAGCTCGCCCCACTCGGAGCCCTGGAAGCCGAAGCGGTACTCAACGTCAATGGTGCCAGCCGAGTAGTGTGCACGCTCTTCCTTGGGAACGTCGAAGCGGCGCATGTTGTCCGGGTTGATGCCCAGGTCAACGAACCAGTTCCAGCAGTCCTCAACCCACTCGTTGAAGTACTTGTCAGCGTCGTCCGGGTGCACGAAGTACTCGATTTCCATCTGCTCGAACTCGCGGGTACGGAAGATGAAGTTACCGGGGGTGATCTCGTTACGGAACGACTTACCGATCTGGCCAATACCGAACGGCGGGCGCTTACGGGATGCAGTCACCACGTTGTTGAAGTTCACGAAAATGCCCTGAGCGGTCTCCGGGCGCAGGAAGTGCAGACCCTCCTCGTTATCGACCGGGCCCAGGTAGGTCTTCATCAGGCCGGAGAAGTTCTGCGGCTCGGTCCACTCGCCACGGGTGCCACAGTTCGGGCAGGCAATCTCTTCCATGCCCTCAGCCGCGCGGCCCTTCTTCGCCTCAAAGTTCTCCAGCAGGTGATCCTGACGCAGACGCTTGTGGCACGACAGGCACTCAACCAGCGGGTCGGTGAAGGTCGCCACGTGGCCGGATGCCTCCCACACCGCACGAGGCAGAATAACAGAGGAGTCCAGGCCAACCATGTCCGCACGGGAGCGGACGAAACGCTGCCACCACTGCTGACGGATGTTTTCCTTCAGCTCCGCCCCGAGGGGGCCGTAGTCCCATGCGGAGCGGGAACCGCCGTAAATTTCACCGGCCTGGAAAACAAAGCCGCGGCGCTTCGCAAGCGCAATAACGTTATCGAGGGTGGACTTTTCAGCCATAGTTACTCCTTCTGCCCCGCCACCGGCTGTGACGTGCGTGAGTTCGGGTTCATAAGGGACGCCGCCCAGAACGGGGCGCCCGCATTCGCGCTCATCGGCGCAATATGCACACTTTTTGATGCAAGACACTAGGGTACCATCACCAACCCGCCCCTGGGTATGCCTACTCGGCCCACCACTCCCCCATTTTTGCCGGACGCCAGGATGCACCCGGCGGGATAAACTAGGAAGCATGGAAGAAATTTTTATTCGCGACGACATGATCCGCCTCGGCCAGTTCCTCAAGCTCGCCAACCTCGTAGAGGACGGCGCGCAGGCACGCGAGGTCATTCAGCACGGCCTGGTAAAGGTCAACGGCGACATTGAGGAAGCACGCGGCAAGCAGCTGCACCCCGGCGACACCGTCAGCTTCAACGGCGTGACCGTGAAGGTTGCGCACGAGGACTAACCCGACCTCTTATTCCGCTTGAGATAGGGCGTTAGAGTGAGGTACGGTGTACGTCCTCGTTCCTCCCCTCACCAAGCAGGGGCGGGGCGCCGCATATTTCCTCCGCGCCTACGCAGGGGCACCCGTCACCCGGACGCTCCGCTTCCTCCTCGCTCCGCATCGGAGAGCGCCCGGGCTGACACCCTGAAGGCGCATCCGGAAAACACGGCCGCACCCGCACTGTGCCCCAGCGCGGAAAGGCGGTATCGTCCGAAAGTGACATCAGGGTGCCCGAAGCGAAGCGAGGGCGGGTTCCCTGTAGGAACGAGGACGATAACCGCCTTCAGCGCGGAATCCAAACGAAACTGCACAGAACCAGACGGAAGCAAAAGCTCAACGTAAAGCCCCCGAGTTGATGACCCGGGGGCTTTCCATATGTCGTTTTATGCGTCGGAGCCGTCAGCGGTGCCGGTCGCCTCCGCAACCTTCTGCGCACGAATACGCGGCTCCTTACCCTGCACCTTCACCTCCAAGAACTCGCCCACGTGACGAATCTCCATGGCGCTCACGCCGTGACCCGCACCGGCGTACAACACCTTAATGCCGTCAGTGTATTTGCGGATCCAGTCGTAGGTGTAGTTCACCATCTCCTGCGGGATGACGGTGTCTTCCTGGTCGCGGCCGAAGAACACCGGCAGTTCGGTCTTCTTCAGCTCCTCATCCTTGAAGTACGGCGAATCAGAATCTACCGCGTAGCCGGACAGACCCACCACAGCGGCGAACTCGCCGGGGGCGTGACGCACCATCGAAGTTGCGATGCCCATACCCTGCGAGAAGCCCAGCAAGGTCACCGAAGCGTACGGTTCGCGGTTCGCGCGCACCCACTCCAGCACGTAGTCGCTCGCCTGCTCAATGGCGCGCTGGTCAGATTCGAGCTGCTGGTTCAGCGGGTACCACTGGTAGCCGATAGCGTCTGCGGCAATGTAGGCGCCGGTCGAGTCCGCGGAGAACTGGGTGCCAACCGGCTGCGGTGCACGCATGGAGGCGTAGGTGAAGCCTTCCTGCGGAAGGTGCGCCGCCAGAGACAGCAGATCGTGTTCCTGGGAGCCGTAGCCGTGCAGCATGAGCACCAGGTGGGTGCCTGCACGTTCATTCTCGGGGCGGGTGTATTCGACGACGTATTTGTTTTCGCTCATGAACCCATCTTAGCGAGGACTCCCCCGCAAACCTGCACCGCAGGTTCCGCCGCTAGCTTGACCCTCACCTAACGTGAGGTTTTAGAGTGAAACCATGGACGCGAATATAACACCACCTGACGGGCAGCACGAATACACCGTGGGAGAAGCGGCATCATTGCACGGGCTCACAGTCCGCACACTTCACCACTGGGAGCAGCGGGGCTTACTCAACCCGGCACATGATGAGTTCAACGGGTACCGGTACTACACCGATACAGATCTTGAACGAATCACCGTCATCATGGGATACCGCGCCATCGGCATGAGCCTTGACGCCATTCGCAACATACTGCAGGATCGGGCGAACAGCACCGAGCATCTGCTCGCTCAGCGGGATATGCTTCAACGCAAAATCGCCGCGTACGGGCGCATGCTTGAAACCATCGAACACCTTTTGGAGGACACCATGGCACCTAAAAATGAGCAACTCAGCGCCGCCGAAAAAGCAGAGATTATGGGTGAAGGGTTCAGCCTCGCCCACCAGCAGGAAGCACAGGAACGTTACGGAAAAACTGACGACTGGGCTGAATACCAGCGCCGCACTGCCTCAATGGACCGTGCCGACTGGCAAAACGGCAAACAGCAGGTTGACGAGGTAGAGCAGGCCCTCGTCGAGGCATTCAACCGCGGCGTGAAGCCGGGCAGTGAGGAGGCGAATGCGCTCGCCGAGCGGCACCGCGCCTCCCTGTTCTTCTTTGAGGTTACCCCCGCTAAGCACGCTATTCTAGCCCGCGGTTACGTTGAGGATGCCCGCTTCAAGGCGTACTACGAGAAGCTTGCGACCGGGCTCGCGGAGTGGTTGCGGGATGTCATCTACGAGAATGCTCGTGCACACGGTATTGACCCGCAGGAAGCTACCTGGGGGTAAGCCTCCGGAGTGGAGATACCTAGTAACTCAGCTTGAGTAGCCGAGCATGCCAGCTGAGCACAAAAATACGCCCGGTATTCCCCACGTCGGGAATACCGGGCGTCGGCGTGCATACCTGCATGAAAATTAGACGGTTATCTAGCGGGTGCCATCGAGGTGACTGCGGTGCTCCTGAATACGGCGATCCAGGTGCTCAAGGTTCTGCTGCAACCCCGCAATCTCGTTTTCAATCTTTCGGCGGGCTCGCTCCATCACATCAACGGAGAGTGCATGATCATCCGGATTGTCCAAGATTGTACGAATGTCGGCAAGACTCATGCCGGCCTGACGGCAGGTAGCAATAAACCGTGTTGCGGAGATAGACTCCTCATCAAAAATACGGGTTCCGTGAGCATCACGGGGCACCGCAATGAGCCCCTCTTTTTCGTAATAGCGCAGGGCGTGGGTGCTCACCCCCAACTGCTCCGCTACCTCTTGAATACTTACCACAGCGTTAATGCTATGGGGTTAGAGCGGGTCTAAAGCAAACTGAGAACCCTTACCTTCCAGTGCAACAGGAGGCTGCTTCCGCGGTATCTCGCGGAGCTTTCAAAAAGTGCCAGAAAAACCGGAAAATATTCCCTGACTTGGCACAACACACTTCAAAAAGATAGAAAAAATGCCGGACGCTCGCATCATACGAACGCCCGGCATTCTATTACATAACCCTAAGGGTGAAGGTTAATTCACGGTGGGCGGAAGGACAGTTGAGAATACCCAGTCATTCCCTCACAATCCCACACCCACTGTTTGGATAAAACAACATTCAACAGGATGCGTGAAACGCCTTCGGGTGCCGGTTGAGTTAGCGAGTAACAGCGCCGTACAGACGAGTCATCGAGTCCAGCGCCTCACGCTCACGCTGCGCCTCGCTCGGGGTAGCAGATTCATCTTCAACACCCAGGGCGCGCGCCAGAATCTTCTCCACCTGCTTCGCCTCAATCAGGAAGCCGTCATGGCCGTGGTTCGACTCGATAATATCCACGGCGACCGGGGTGGGCAGCGCCTCCGCCAGACGGTGCGACTCGTGCGGGAAGAACAAGCGATCCGTGTTCACCGCCGCAATCGTCCACTCGCAATCGGTATGCGCCAGCGCCTGCGCCAGAGTGCCGCGACCGCGCGCCACATCGTGCGAAATCAACGCCTCATTGACCGCAAGGTAGCTGTTCGCGTCAAAACGCTCCACGAGCTTGGCACCGTGATGATCCAGGTAGCTTTCGATGGCGTAGCGGCCGCGTGGCTCACCCAGCGAACCGCCCACGGTGCTTTCGCCGCGGTTCTCCTCGCGACCGAAGCGGTGCTCCAGCTCGGCGGGGCTGCGGTAGGTGGTGTGCGCAATACGGCGCGCCAGGGCAAGACCCGCAGTCGGCGCGGGACCGTTGTAGTAGTCGCCGCCGGCGAAGTTCGCGTCCGAACGAATCGCAATGTTCTGGGTGTGAGCCCATGAAATCTGCTCCGCCGTAGCAGAAGGGCCGGAGGCGATGACCGCGCATCCGCGCACCAGCTCGGGGTTGGTTGCCGCCCACTCCAGGGCGCGAGCGCCACCGAGAGAACCACCAATCACGTAGCGGAAGCTGGTCACGCCCAGGGCACGCGCCAGGTGCGCCTCAGCACGCACAGAATCACGGATGGTTACCTGCGGGAAGCGGGAACCCCAGTGCTCACCGGCACCCGGGTAGCCTTCCGGAATGATGCTTGCCGGCCCGGTGGAGCCGTAGCAACCGCCCAAAATATTGGGGGCAATCACGAAGTAGCGATTGGTGTCCACGACCGAGCCGGGGCCCACGATGCCTTCCCACCAGCCGTCGGACTCGATGGCGCGAATCAGCGGGGCGGGCATATCCGGGGTGGGTACGCCACGGGAGACGTGCGTATCACCGGTGAGCGCATGCAAAATCAGGATGGCGTTATCGCCAGCCTCGTTGAGGGTGCCCCAGGTTTCGTAGCCGATGGTGACCTGCGGCAGGGTTACGCCGGACTCAAGTTCCAGGTCGCCGATGTTCAGCTGACGCAGGTAGCCCTGCGCCTCGGGGTGCTCGGTGCGGGTGCCCGCCACGGGGATGGGCGCGGTCACGGGCTGGTTGGTAGTGGTGGTTTGGGTGGAGTTGAGCGGGGTAGTCATAGGGTTCCCTCCACGGGGTTGGCCGGCGGGATAGTGCCGGGTGTGAGCGGGTACGCTCCGGCGGACTCAAGTACTGACGGGGCAGCCAACGCTACCCGCTGCGAAAAGTGCTGTAACGGGGCCGCAGATGAACCGGGAAGCCGTTGCCTTCCGGTCCACCTGCGGGTTGCATCACCGTTTAGGAGAGGGTATCGAAGCCCAGCTGCAGGTCGGCGAGAATGTCGTCGATGTTCTCGATACCGACTGCCAGGCGGACGAAGTTCGGGTACACGCCAATCTTCTCCAGTTCCTCAGCGGAAAGCTGGGAGTGGGTGGTGGAGGCGGGGTGAATCACGAGCGAGCGTACGTCACCGATATTCGCCACGTTGGAGTGCAGCTTCAGGGCGTCCACGAAGTCGCGGGTCTCCTCCAGGGTTGCGTCCTTGAGGGTGAAACCGAGCACCGCGCCGGGGCCCTTGGGCAGGTACTTCTGTGCGCGCTCGTACCAGGGGGAGGATTCCACGCCAGCCCAGATGACCTTGTCGACCTGCGGGTTTGCTTCGAGCCAGCGGGCGACCTTGGTGGCGTTCTCAATGTGGCGTTCGATGCGCAGGGAGAGAGTCTCCAGACCAATGCCGATGTTGAAGGCGTTGGTCGGGGAGATTGCGGCGCCGGTGTCACGCAGCAGGGAGACGCGCGCCTTCAGGATGTAGGAGAGGTTCGCGCCGAACGCGGAGTCCTTACCCAAATCGCGTGCGTAGACCAGGCCGTGGTAGCCGGGGGCGGGCTGGTTGAACTTGGGGAACTTCTCGGGGTCTGCACCGTAGTCGAAGTTACCGGAGTCAACGATCACGCCGCCGATGGAGGTGCCGTGGCCGCCCAGGTACTTGGTGGCGGAGTGGACGACTACGTCTGCGCCGTGCTCGATGGGGCGCAGCAGGTACGGGGTGGGTACGGTGTTGTCCACGATCAGGGGTACGCCGTTTTCGTGCGCGATCTTGGCGATGGGCTCAATGTCGAGCACGTCGTTGCGGGGGTTGGGCACGGACTCGCCGTAGAAGAGCTTGGTGTTGGGGCGGACTGCGGCGCGCCATGCGTCCAGGTCGTCCGGGTCCTCAACAAAGGTGGTTTCAATGCCCAGGTCGGCGAGGGTGTACTTGAGCAGGTTGTAGGTGCCGCCGTACACGGAGGGCGAAGCAACAACGTGGTCGCCTGCACCGGCAATGTTCAGGATTGCGTAGGTAATAGCTGCCTGACCGGAGGCCAGCAGCAGCGCGCCAACGCCACCTTCCAGGGAAGCGATGCGGTTTTCGATTACTTCCTGGGTGGGGTTGTTCATGCGGGTGTAAATGGGTCCCAGCTCGGCGAGAGCGAAACGGTTTGCGGCCTGCTCTGCACTGTCAAAGACATAAGAGGTGGTCTGGTAGATGGGTAGTGCCCGAGCTCCCGTTGCGGCATCCGGCGCCTGACCTGCGTGGATCTGGCGGGTTTCGAACTTCCAACCGGCGGGGTTGGCGGGAGTCGGGACGGTAGTGTTGTTGCTCATGCTTGGCTCTCCTAAGGGGATAGTTAGGGGGCCGCATGCCGAGCGGTACAGGAATCGTCGTCGAATAATCCTGTCACGATTGATGTACCGGATTCGGTCACATCGGTCCCGCGCTTGCGTCACGCTTTTGCGTGCCGCCTGGTCTTCACCCAGGGCACCCCACCGCGGAGGAGGGTTGCCGGCCAGCTAGCTGGGGCTTATCGCTGGCGCTCTTGACCTGTATTCAGGGTGTCATAGGGCGTTGGGTGGGGTCAAGGGTTTTGTGGGTGAACGGCACTTTAAGACATTTCATTGCAAAGATGACGTTTTTTAACGTCGATGAAGCTCATGCTGTCGGTGAATATGACACGGGAATCCGCTGCGCAGGTGGTGCCTCATGGATAGTGCTTTCAGAGCGAGTGCCCCACCCTCCAAATAGTAATTCCCATCACTTTTTCGATGCTTTTCGGTACACTGAGACTACACATACACTCACGCAGGGCGCGGCACACTCCGCTGTTTATCCTGCCCAGCATCCCTCCGGTATAGGGGCCAGAGGGTCATACCCGAAGGTTACCTACCATGTCTCTTGTTCTTGACGCCGCGCAGCTCAGCCGAGTCTTTGGCAAAGGTGAAAACGCTTTTACCGCCGTCGACCGGGTCTCGCTTCGCGTTAGCTCCGGCGAGATTCACGCTCTTCTCGGCCCCAACGGTGCGGGCAAAACGACGACCGTGCAGATGTGCTCGACCCTGCTCACCCCCACCAGCGGTAGCCTCACCGTGAACGGTGTTGACGCCATCGCTCACCCGCAGCGGGCACGCCGTCACGTGGGTCTCGCACTCGGCGGGGATAGCGGCTTCTACCCGCGCGCCAGCGCCCGCGACAACCTGCTCTTCTTCGCCGATGTTGCGGGGGTTTCCGGGCGGAGCCGGCGGCGCGAGGTGGACCACGCCCTAGCCCGCGTGGAACTCACCGATGCGGCGGCGCGACCCTTTCAGGAGTTTTCCCGCGGCATGAAGCAGCGCCTGCACATCGCTCGCGCGCTGCTCGGCTCCCCCGCCCTGCTCCTGCTGGACGAGCCGACCAACGGGCTCGACCCCGATATCGCCCTGACCGTGCGAACCCTCATCCGCTCCCTCGCGGAGGACGGCGCCGCCGTTCTGCTGACGAGTCACCTACTGGGCGAAATCGAGGACCTGGCGCATACCATCACCGTTTTGGGCGCCGGTTCCGTTGCGGTGAGCGGCAGTCTCGAGGACGTTGCCGCACACGCCGGTATTGCCGCCACGACTGTGGTTCAGGTGGATCCCACCGCCACCGAGGGTCTTGATACACTACGCGGATTCCTCCACGATAAGGCGGCGGTACTTTTTGCCCCGCGTGGTTCCGGCTGGGAACTGACCCTCTACTGGCACGGCGAGCGCGCCACGTTCGAGGCGGGCGAGGCGCACCGCATCCTGGCGGAGGGGCTCGCCGCCGCGAACATCGGGGCACGAACCGAGCCGTACACGCGCCCGGCAACCCTGGAAGAGGCATACCTGGCGATGGCGGAGGGGCTCAAGCGATGAGTACTCAGACGCGACGCTCGGAAGAGTCCCAAACCCGGGGCCAGCAGTACGACCTGAGGCAGGAGTGCGCCCGCCAGCTGCGGCTCATGGGATTTAGCCTGCGACAGTTCCTGACGGTCCCGTACTTTATTCAGCTGCTCATCAGCACGGTGCTCGGGTCGGTTATCCTTCAAGCGCTCGCCGTGCACGCGGCGGCCCAGAGCTCCGCGGGTCACTCCGTTGACCCAACTCTCGCGTGGACCCGCGCGGGCATTGTGGGCATGTGGTCGGTCTGCGTCGTGTCGGCGGGCATCATTAATTTTGAGCGTTTCCGTGGGACCCTCGTGTACCTGTGTTCGGGGTCGATTTCTCCGGTGCGGGTGTTGGCGGCTATCGTTTCGAGCGCCTCCATTGTGGGCCTGGCGGCTTTGCCTCTATCGTGGGCGGTTTGGGCTCTCGTAACGCTAAACCCGCAGGTCACGGACTTTTCTGCCCTCTGGCCGCGCTACGTTCTGGGCGTTCCCCTGCTGTGGCTTGCCTGCTTGTCGGTCACGTTCATGATTGCGGTGTTCTTCGTGGCAACGCCGAACGCTATCGCCTATGAGGAGCTTCTGCTCGTGCCGGTGTTTATTCTTTCCGGGGTTCTTTTCACGACCGTTGAGGCGCCTGCCTGGCTGGATGCCGCGGGCGTGCTCATTCCCCTGCAGGCGCCGGTTCACCTGCTACTTGGGCGTACCGCCATCACTACCCCGGCGGATGCGCTCCTACCCGTGGCACAGACTCTGGCTGTGAGCTTCATCTGGGCGTTGTGCGCCTTCCTCTTTGCTCGGAAGGCTCTCGCCTCCGCCCATCGTCGCGGCACTCTGGGGGCGATGTAGCGTGCGTGTTCTCTCTACTGATTCTCTGCCCGGCGTGGTGCGTCGGGCGCTGTCTACCGCCTCTATTGGCTGGTCATCTTCTATTACCTTCGCAACCCTCGGAACGGCCATCACGACCCTGGTTCTCGTACCCGGTCTTAACGTGCTTTTCACGGTGCTTCTGGGCGCTGATCTTGCCGCGAACGATACAGTACGCATCGGCTGCGCGTCTGCTCTGATTGCCACCCTCAGCTCCGTGGCAGCCGGTATTGTCGCGCGCGTTGCCACCGACCGGTGGATTGGCGTCTTCGAGTACGTGTGTACGGCTCGCCCGGTGGATGCTGGCTACTGGCTCGGTGCGGCGGCGGTACCCGCGTTGCTGGCATCCGTGACGGGTCTGAGCAATGTGGGCATCGTGTGGTTACTGTCCCTCACGGCACCCTCTACCGGGGCGGCTTCGGGGCTTCTGATTGGAGCCATTGCGCTGATGCCGGTTGCGGTTCTGGGCGGGGTCTGCCTGGGCATTTTTGCCGCCGGGCTCGGTCTGTACCTGTCGGATCCGTACACGGGGTCGAATTTTCTGTCGATTATTCTGCCGGTGAGCGCGGGCGTGATTGTGCCGGTGAGCACCTACCCCGGCTGGCTTGCGTGGGTGTGTTCGTGGGTCCCCGGGTCCCGACTGGTGCAGGCTTTAGATACCTCTGGCGATATTGCGGGCGGCACCGCGCCGGATCTCTTCGCGCTCCTGGCAGCGGACACAGCCCTGGCGATACTCTACGCCGCTATCGGGTTGGGGCTGACTTTCCTTGCCGCCCGCCGCATCCGCGCCGGCGCCCGCGCCTCGCTGTTGTAAACGGTGAACCCTGAAAAAGAACGAACCTTTTAAATACCCTCTCCCCGGCGCGCTATCCGGGCGCCGCAACCAAGAAAGAACATCCTGTGCCCACCCCTCCCACCGCGTACACGCTAGAGACCCTCGGTTTCGACCCCTCCTGGCAGGGTTCAGCAATCCGCGCCGCGTTCACCATCGGGGGTACCCTTGATGATTTCACCCTCGCCCGCGTCAGCGCCGTGCACCGCACCCGCTGCGAGCTACTGACCTGCGAGCGGGGCGAACTCGTGAAGCTTTCCGCTCCCCTGCGTCCGGTTGAGAACGACTACGGCGAAGAAGAGTATCCCGTCGTGGGCGACTGGGTACTCACCCAGCCCATCCCTGGAACCGGTAGCAATAGCCAGCCCTCGGAGCACAAACCCCTCGCGATTCTGCCCCGCCGAAGCTACCTCACCCGCCCCAGCGCCACCCGCGAATCTGCGGATCAGCCCGTCGCCGCCAACGTGGATATGCTCTGCATTGTTGAGCCGTGCTTCCCCGAGCCGTCCATTGGGCGAATTGAACGCTACACCGCTCTGGCGCACGCTTCCGGGGTGCAGGTCGCACTGATTCTCACCAAGGGTGACCTAGTAACGGCTGAACAGCTCGCCGGCTACGAGGAATCCCTCGCGGGCAGCGTGGATGCGGTACTCACCGTCTGCACGGACAACGGCTACGACCCTGCCCCGGTGGCGGAGCTTGTCGCCGGACGCACCGCCGCATTCCTGGGCCGTAGCGGCGCAGGCAAATCTACCCTCGTCAACGCTCTGCTCAACCCGGGAGCCGACCCCCGCGAAGACGCCGCAGAGAACCAGGTACAAGCAACCTCCGCGGTTCGCGGTGCCGACGGCAAGGGACGCCACACCACCACCAGCCGCCAGATGATTGTTCTGCCCGGTGTGACAGGCTCAAGCGAAGGAGACTCGACCAACGCAAAATCATCATCTGGCACGGTGCTGATCGACACTCCGGGCGTACGAGCCCTAGCCGCAACGAGCGATAGCGCCGCGATTGACGAAACCTTCGACGACGTCTCCGGTTACGCTTCCGCCTGCCGGTACAGCGACTGCTCCCACGGCTCCGAACCCGGATGCGCGGTGCAGCAGGCGCTCGCCGACGGTTCCCTCGACCCCGAGCGCTTCGAACGCTACCGCAGGATGATGGCGGAATCCGCGCGCCTGCGCCTGCGTTCTCAGGAGCGCGAGTACCGGCAGAGTAACCGCGCCTTCACGAAGGCGAACAAGGCGGGCCGCCGCACGCTCATGTCCATTAAGGGACGCGCCAACTAGCCGATAAACGCGCACGCCCCGGCGAGGCTACCGCGGGGCTTCCACAGGCTGAGCCGGGCAGCCCCGCACATGCCGCAATATAGTAGCCTGCCTCACTCTTCGATACACTAGAACTAGGCGTGCCCACACTCCCCCGCGCATCCTCCCCGCCACCCGGCGGCGCAGGAACGCGGGCGCAGACGGCACACACCATTCACAAACCCATAACTCAATGAAAGAGGTGGCAGCATGGCTGAACAGAACCTCACCCCGCCCGTACCGAAGAAGGTCGAGCACCGCCGCGAACACCACGGCGACGTCTTCATCGACCCCTACGAATGGCTCCGCGACAAGGAAAGCGAAGAGGTCCTCAACTACCTCAAGGCAGAAGCCGAATACACCGAAGCTGTCACCGCAGACCAGCAGCCCCTCCGCGAATCCATCTTCAACGAAATCAAGGACCGCACCCTGCTGTCGGATCTGACCGTCCCGAACCGTATCGGTGACTGGTGGTACTACAGCCGTATGGTGCCCGGCGGCCAGTACCCCGTCTTCTACCGCTACCCCGCCCTGCACGAAGGCGACGAGGTGGTGCGCTACACCCCGCCGACCGTCACCCCCGGCGAAGTACTCGAGGGTGAAGTCGTCATCCTCGACTGCAACGAATACGCCAAGGACATGGAGTTCTTCTCCCTCGGCAGCTTCCAGCCTGCACGTAACGGCAAGCTGCTGAGCATTTCCGTGGACGAGAAGGGCGACGAGCGCTACGAGCAGCGCTTCCTCAACATGGAAACCGGCGCCTTCCTCGAAGACACCATCCCCAACATTGCGGCGGGATCCTTCTTCATCAACCACGCCGAACAGCTCATCTACCTCGTCCCCGACGAGTCGTGGCGCCCCTGGCGTGTCTACGTGCACGACGTCGGACAGGGCACCGAAGACCACCTGATTTACGAGGAACCGGACAACACCATGTGGCTCGGTGCCGCCATGAGCTCCGACCGTTCCTCCGTGGTCATTACCAGCTCGAATTCCGAGTACACGGAGGTGCGCCTCATCCCCACCCGCGAGCCCAAGGGTGAGCCGACCCTGCTCATCCCCAAGAGCGCGGGCATCGAATACTACGCCGAGCCGCTCAACATTGCCGGCGAGCAGCACCTGCTGATTCAGCACGACTACAATGCGTTGAACTCCGAGCTGGTCCTCGCAGACATGCCGCGCGAAGGTGAAAGCCTCGAAGAGTACGCGCAGCGTTGGGTGCCGGTCATCCGCCACAGCGAACACGTGCGCCTGGAGGGCTTCACCTTCACCGCAACGCACCTGGTCGTCACCGCCCGCGCGGACACCACCACCCGCATCTTCCTCGCACCGCGTGAGCAGCTGCCCATCCAGTGGCGCCGCCGCCGCCCCGCCGGTGTGACCTTCATGGAACCTGCCGGCTTCGACGAGGAACTGTACACCGCCTCCGTGCTGCGTGCGGAGAACTACTCCCCCGTGCTGCGTATCGCCTACACCTCGTACCTGACGCCGCGCCGCGTCTACGACTACTTCCCCATGTCGCAGACCCTGCTGCTGCGCCGTGAAACCCCGGTACTCGGCGGCTACAACCGTGAGGACTACCGCGCATACCGCGACTGGGCACCGGCGGCGGACGGCACGCTCATCCCGATCTCGGTGATTCACCGCGCCGACCTGGACATGAGCAAGCCGCACCCGGTCATCCAGTACGGTTACGGCTCGTACGAGTCATCCATGGACCCGATGTTCTCCATCCCGATGCTGTCGATCCTGGACCGCAGCGTCATCTACGTCATTGCGCATATTCGCGGCGGCGGCGAGATGGGCCGCTCCTGGTACCAGAACGGCAAGAAGCTCGCGAAGAAGAACACCTTCACCGACTTCGTGGACGTCACCAGCTACATTGCGGCTAAGCCGTGGGCTGATGAGGCGCGTATCGGCTGCTACGGCGGTAGCGCCGGCGGCCTGCTCATGGGCGCCGTGCTGAACCTCGCCCCCGAAAAGTACGCCGCCTGCCTGGCTGCCGTACCGTTCGTGGATGCGCTGACCACCATCCTCGACCCGGAGCTGCCGCTGTCGGCGATGGAGTGGGAAGAGTGGGGCAACCCGATTGAGGACCCGGAAGTGTACGCCTACATGAAGTCGTACACCCCGTACGAGAACATCCGCCCGGTCCGTTACCCGGCGATTGCTGCTGTGACGAGCCTGCACGACACCCGCGTGCTCTACGTGGAGCCTGCGAAGTGGGTTGCGGCGCTGCGTGAGCAGATTGACCCGTCGTCGCCGGTACCGCTGCTGAAGATTGACATGTCGGGCGGTCACGGTGGTGGTTCCGGCCGGTATACGCGTTGGCGCGAGATGGCGTGGGATTACGCGTTCCTCATGAGCAACCTCGGCGTTACTGAGTAACACCCAGCAATAGAGAATGCTCCTTCTATATCTCGAAGATATGGAAGGAGCATTTCTCGTTATGGTACGTTGCGTTACTGGAGGGGCGGCGTTCGTCCTCGTTCCTACAGGGGCACCCGCCCTCGCTTCGCTTCGGGCACCCTGATGTCACTACGGACGACACCGCCCCTCCTCATGCTCGCACCAGGCTGGAACGAGGGGTAGCTATACCCTCCGGAAGCGACATC
>NZ_KV802668.1:262449-325331 GCF_001810775.1 Rothia sp. HMSC062H08 | reverse complement strand
GAGCGGAGGAAGGGTATAGCGTACCCACCCACCCCTGCCTGTAGGAACGAGGACGATAACTGCCTTTCCGTGCGGAAATCAATACAAGGTAGTGAGCCTAGTGGCCCGCCTCCTGCCAGGACTTACCCCAGCCGACCTGCACATCCAGAGGAACACGCAGGGAGGCGGCACCGCTCATCTCCTCGACGAGCACGCGTTCGGCGGCTTCACGCTCACCGGTGGCGACTTCGAGGATGATTTCGTCGTGCACCTGCAGCAGCATGCGGGTCTTCAGGCCCTCTTCGCGCAGGCGGCGGTGAATGTTAATCATGGCGATCTTGATGATGTCCGCGGCGGTGCCCTGAATCGGGGCGTTGAGGGCGGCACGTTCGGCGGCTTCTCGGCGTACACGGTTGGGCGAGTCCAGGTCGGGCAGCACGCGGCGGCGACCGAAAATGGTTTCGGTGTAGCCGTCCTGGTGTGCCTGCTTGAGCACGCCGCGCAGGAAGCGGCCCACACGTCCGAATCGCTTGAAGTAGTTGGTGCGCAGTTCGCCTGCTTCGTCGGAGCTGATGTTCAGCTGCTTGGCGAGGCCGAAGCGGGACAGGCCGTACGCCAAACCGTAGGACATTGCCTTGACCTTGGAGCGCTGCTCGGGGGTGACGTCTTCGGGGGCAACGCCGAAGACTTCGGAACCGACGTAACGGTGCAGGTCCTCCCCCGCCTCGTAGGCGGCGATGAGCTTCTCGTCGGCGGCCAGGTGCACCATGATGCGCATTTCGATCTGCGAGTAGTCGGCGGTGAGCAGACCCTCGTACTCCACGCCGTCGATGGGCTCGGGAGCCACGATGAAGGCACCGCGGATGCGGCGGCCCTCCTCGGTGCGAATCGGGATGTTCTGCAGGTTCGGCGCGGTCGAGGAGAGTCGACCGGTGGATGCGGCGCCCTGCTGGAAGGTGGTGTGCACGCGTCCGTCCTCGGTGGCGGCCTTCTGCAGGCCCTCGACGGTCTGGGCGAGCTTGATGTTGTCGCGGTAGGCGATGAGCGCACCAAGGAAGGCTGCGCCGTCGGATTCAGGCGAGATCTTGGAGAGCAGCTCGGTGACGGATTCGGCGTCGGTGGAGTAGCCGGACTTAATCTTGCGGGTGTGCGGCAGGCCAAGGGTCTCGAAGAGCACGGTCTGCAGCTGTTTGACGGAGGCGAGGTTGAGGGGTTCTTCGCCGTCCTCGGTGGCGACCTCCCCGCCGATGATGGCTCGGGCGGATTCCTGCGCCTGGTTGGCGCGTGCCGAGAAGGTGTCGTGCAGCTCGGTCAGGAGCGCATCGGAGACGGCGATGCCGGCCTGCTCCATGTCTGCGAGCACGTACAGTAGCGGCAGCTCGATTTCTTCGTAGACCTTCAGCTGGCCGTGCTCTTCCATTTCGTAGTGCAACAGGCGCGCAAGCTCGTGGATGATGCGGCTAATCTGCGTGAAGTAGCGCAGGTTCTCGACCGGTTCGGTTTCGCCGGGCAGGCTGAACAGGGAGGGTTCTTCGCGCGTCTCGGGCTGGAAGACCAGCTGCGCGTAGGGTTCCTTGGGAATCCACAGGTAGCGTTCGGCGAGGTCTTCCATGCGTTCGGAAAAGAGCTTGCGGGTTGCGGTGGGGATGAAGCCGCACATGTACGAGGACAGCGCGGGGTCCTCGACGGCGCCGGCGAGTTCGTAGCCGTAGGCGCGCAGGAGTTTGCGCTGAACCTTGAGGTCCATGACGATTTTGCGGGCTGCTTCGTCGGAGAGCCAGGCGGCGAGGGCGGCGTCGAGTTCCGGGTCGATGGTGCGGGTATCGATCCAGAGGCTGGTGCTCTTGCTGGTGAGGAGCACGCCGAGCAGTTCGGGGTTTTCTTCGGCGGCGCGGATCTTGGTTTTGGTGACCTTGACGGCGGGGGCATCGCCGATGGCGGGGCGCGCTACGGGCAGGTTGGTGACCGGGTAGAGGGTCACGGCGCCTTCGAGGCGTTCGGGTACAGCGATGGGCGCGCCCTGTTCGTCGGTGCCGTAGTTTTCTTCGGCTGCGGCGGAACAGAAGGCGCGGAATGCTGCTGCGTCTGCGTTTTTGGTGGGTGCGCTGGTATTGATGGGTGCGTAGACGGGGCCGGTGGGTGCCTTCTTGGGGGCGCCCTCCTCCCCTGCTTCTGCGGCGGAGCTAGTAGCGCCTGCGGATCCGGCGGCGCGCACGATGGGGCCGAGGGTGTCGGCGGCGCGCTTGCGGATGGTGCGGAACTCTACTTCGTCGAAGAAGGTGTTGAGTGCATCCAGGTCGGGGGTGAATGCGGTGTCTTCGAGGGTGACGTTCAGGTCGAGGTCGTTGACGAGCTGGTTGAGGCGACGGTTGCGCACCACGTTATCCACGTTCTCGCGCAGCGCCTCGCCCTTCTTGCCGCCAATCTTGTCGCGGTTGTCGAGCACACCCTGCAGGGAGCCGTATTCGCCGAGCCATTTGGCGGCGAATCCGGGGCCCACGCCGGGCACGCCGGGCAGGTTGTCCGCCTGCTCACCAGTGAGGGCGGCAAGGTCGGGGTACATGTGCGGGGGTACCTTGGTTTTCTTTTCGACGGCGGCGGGGTCCATGCGCTGAATACCCTTGGAGGGGCCGGTGGTGACCGGGTAGAGCAGGGTGACGTCGTCGGTGACGAGCTGGAAGATGTCGCGGTCGCCGGAGAGGATGAGGACCTTGTAGCCGGCTTCGGTGCCGCGGCGGGTGAGGGTTGCGACGATGTCGTCGGCTTCGTAGTTTTCGTAGGTGAGCGCGGGGATGTTCAGCGCGCCGAGCATCTTCTTGATGAGGTCGATCTGGCCGTTGAAGGCTTCGGGGATGGCGTTGCGGCCGCCCTTGTATTCGCCGTATTCAGCGGTGCGGAAGGTGCCGCCGGGCAGGTCGAAGGCTACGGCGATGTGGCTGGGCTGGTTGTCTTTGATGATGCTCAGCAGGGTGGAGAGGAAGGCGTGGACGGCTTCGGTGTGCTGGCCGTCGCTGCGCACGAAGATGTGCTGTCCGGTCTTTTCGGCCATGGTGTAGATGCCGAAGAAGGAGCGTAGGGCGAGGGAGTGTCCGTCAATGAGCAGGAGGGTTTTGTTCTCTGTAGTCACTCCTCTAGTGTATCGAGTCTGGGTTTTCTTGGTGGTTGGCTTGGTGACGGCTGGGTTGGGGGGCTAGTTTCGGTGGTTACGGGTTAGAGCCCTGTGGGGAGGCACCCGCGCTGTGTTGGGTGCTGGCGCTGTGTTGGGTACCGGCGCTGTGCCATATAGCGGAATAACGGGGTGTGTGGAAAGAGTTTTACCTCATATGTAGGTGCCGGTGGGGTGCGTTTGGTGAGTTTTTCTCCCAAAAATTGTGCCCCAAGCCACTATGTAGGGTGGATAATAATACGGTTTCCAGATAATATATAACCTTATTATCGCCTCCAGCGTAGGAAACCCCCACACCCCGTGTATTCATAGGCAGAACTCTACCCAGAATTCACCGGCAGGATTCACCGGACCGTGAGGGCACCTCCCGCGCTTAACACACAACGAACCCTCATTTAGGAAACTATGAAGGCACTCAAAAAACTTCCCCTTCTCGCGTGGATTATCATCGCGATTGCATCGGGTGTGCTCATCGGCATGCTGACCCCCGGAATGATTAGCGGCATCAATGACGCAACCGGCGCAGCCATCCCCACCGACCTCATTGTGCAGCTCTTCGTCTCCTTCTCTACCGTATTCAGTGCCTTCCTGAGCTTCGCGATTCCGCTGATTATTATCGGTTTCATCGTGCCCGGCATTGGTTCCCTCGCGCAGGGTGCGGGCAAGATGCTCGGCATCACCGTGGGTCTGGCGTACATCTCCAGCATCCTTGCTGGCTTCCTGGCACTGACCTGCGCACTGCTGCTCTACCCCATCATCCTAAAGGGTCAGCAGCTCGCTTCCTTCGATAACCCCGAGAACGCACTGTCCAAGGGTTACATCTCCTTCGAGCTAACCCCGATTATGGGTGTGCTAAGCGCACTGATTCTCTCCTTCATCCTGGGCCTGGGCATTACCGCACTGAAGACCCGTGCGATGCTGAACCTCTTCGAGGACTTCCAGGTCATCGTTGAGAAGATGCTCGGCTACGTGATTATCCCCCTGCTGCCGGTGCACATTGTGGGTGTGTTCGCGAACATGACCCTCGCCGGTCAGGTGGCGAAGATCCTCTCCGTCTTCGGTCTTGTGTTCGTCATGGTGATTATTCTGCACTGGGTCACCCTGGCACTGCAGTACTCGGTGGCTGGCGCGATTTCTCGCCGCAACCCCATCCAGATGCTCAAGACCATGCTCCCGGCATACTTCACCGCAATCGGTACCCAGTCTTCGGCTGCGACCATCCCGGTAACCGTGCGTTCGGCGAAGAAGGCTGGCATCTCCCCCCGCGTGGTGGACTTCGCGATTCCGCTGTGCGCGACCATTCACCTCTCCGGCTCCATGATTACCATTACCTCCTGCTCGGTGGCAGTGCTGTTCATGACCGGCCAGCACCCCGACTTCGGTAGCCTGATCCCCATGATTCTGGTGCTCGGCGTGATGATGGTTGCCGCTCCCGGCGTTCCCGGCGGTGGCGTGATGACCGCAATCGGTCTGTTGCAGTCCATGCTTGGTTTCGATGCCTCCATGATTGCCCTGATGATTGCCCTGTACCTGGCTCAGGACTCCTTCGGCACCGCAACCAACGTGACCGGTGACGCGACCATCGCGGCCCTGACCGAGCGTATCTCCAAGGCAATCGGAGCGAACCCCGATAAGGAAATCCGCGACGAGGACATCGAAAAGGCAGAAGCTATTTCCGCCTAATCCTCATCCGCTTACATAGCGTTTTTCAGCCCCGCCTCCCCCTGTAGGAGGCGGGGCTGACCCGTACCCGGAAGCACTCGCGAAAAGCTATCCCACCCAAAGCAACAAAAACCAAGGAGTACACTGGAAGTCATGACTGAAAACAACACACAGCACGCACCCGTCCGCGCGGCAGCGCCCACCACCCTCACCGCAGAAGAAATCAAGGCGCAGCTGACCGAAAGCGGCATCCCCGAGCACCTGCACCCCTACTTCCCCCGCGGCCTAGGCGAGCTCATCCCCGCTATGGGCATTAAGTTCCAGGAACTCACCGCAGAACGCACCGTTGCGACCATGCCCGTCGCCGGTAACACCCAGCCCATCGGTCTGCTGCACGGCGGTGCCAACGTGGTTCTCGCCGAGACCCTCGGCTCGCTCTCCGCGGGCGTGCACGGCGGCGAAAACCTCGTAGCAGTCGGTGTGGACATCAACGCAACCCACGTGCGCCCGGCAGTCTCCGGTGTGGTTACCGCAACCTGCACCGCTGTCAAGCTCGGACGCACCCTGTGCATCCACTCCATCGACATTGTGGATGAGCGCGGTCGCACCACCTGCACCGCACGCATCACCAACATGCTGATCCCCCGCCCCACCGCCTAACGTCCTACAACTTCAGCAAGTAGCCTAAAATCGTAGAAGCACGGGGTACACGGCACCCCGCCAACACCCCACCAGAAGGTACGACCAGAAGGAGCACCATGGCCCGCGAGCGCACCCCCTATTTCAAGCGTTACCCGAAGATTGTGCGCGCCAAGCGCATTGTCCTGCCCATTGCAATCGGCGTGATGCTAGTGTGCCTGGTGACCGCCATCAACAACCCCGGCAGCTTCTGGTGGCTGGGCGTAATGCTCGGTACCGGCGGAATGCTCTGGGCTGGCTCCCCCACGGACCGCCCGATTAGCGGCCCCAACAATGACGAAGATGATTTGAACCGATACATGCGCTAAGCCTGCCCGACGCTGCGCTTCTTGCGGCGCTGAGTTGCCTGCAGCACTGGCATAGAAACGCTCCGACTGCTCCGGCAGGGTGCGAGCTTCAGAAGATAAAACATTAACGCCCCGTCCCTCAGCTTCATTGTGAGGGATGGGGCGTTAGTGTGTCATGAAAAGGTGCTGGTCAGATGCTGACCAACCGAAGGCGCATACGGGCGAACCCTAGTCTTCGCCGTAGCGTACGTTCGTACCTGTACCGATGTGTACTTTGTACGTCTCGTATTTAGGAGAGCTGCTTGATGATGGTGTCGGAAACTTCACGCATGGACAGGCGGCGGTCCATGGAGGTCTTCTGAATCCAGCGGAATGCTTCCGGCTCGGTCAGGTTCATCTTGGTGATGAGCAGCGACTTTGCGCGGTCAACCAGCTTACGGGTCTCGAACTGGTCGCGGATGGTACCAACTTCCTTCTCGAGGGCGCGAATCTGCTCGTAGCGGCTGATTGCCACCTCGATTGCGGGAACCAGGTCGTTCGGGGAGAACGGCTTGACGACGTACGCCATAGCGCCTGCCTCAACGGCACGGTCTACGAGTTCCTTCTGGCTGAAAGCGGTCAGCAGAACGACGGGAGCGATCTGCTCCTTCGCGATTTCTTCAGCTGCGGTGATGCCGTCCATAATCGGCATCTTCACATCCATGAGGACGAGGTCGGGGCGGTACTTCTGTGCTAGCTCGACGGCGGTCTTGCCGTTATCGGTTTCTGCTACGACGTCGAAACCCTGGTCCTTCAGAATTTCAACGATATCGAGGCGAATCAATGCCTCGTCTTCTGCTACGACGACGGTGCGGGCCGGGGCCTGATTCTCCGCCTGATCCTGAGTGGTCAGCTCTGACATAACTCTTCTCCTTTATCAAATTTCAATCATTTAAAGTCTACAGGACGGATTAAACGTTCATCTACTTTCTCGCCTTGTCTCAGGCGTGTTATATGCGTCCCATGTGCAGGTGGGAGGAGTTTTCTTTCGTCATTTTTGAGCCACCACGCAGATTTTGCATCTTAATGCATGTTTTTGTTCTATACTGCTCATGACTGTGAAAACAAAACCGCACAATGCAGAGGTCACGCGGCGAAATTCACACCTAAAACATGGACCCGAAAATGACTCTGACATGCACTAACACCCCCTCGGGTTAGACACAAAAGTAATAAACAAAATATTTATATCGAAACCCCATCACGCGCCGCAGAAGGCCGATACACTGAAATAGGTATTCTCCTCGACTTCTCCGGCACTCACATTTGACCACCCATACTCGATACCCGGAGGGGATTCATGTCAATCACCCGTCAAGCACGCACCCTGTACTCAGACTTCGTCGAGTACAAGGAACTCGATCGCGCCCCGCTGACTTCCATTCACCCCGGAATTCTCATCGCCTTCGACTCCACCGCGCTTGCAAGCCTCTACAACTACCCAACCCACATCAGCGACGAAATCCTCCGCGTCTACTCGCAGCTGCGCGGACACGCTTTCCTCCCCCACCAGGCACTCAAAGAATTCTGGGCAGCACTCGACGGCGCCTCCCCCGTACCCGCCGCCGCAGACCGCGTCCGCTCAGCGCTCGCATCCTTCAAAGAAACCCTGCCCGAAGAACGCAACTCCCCCTGGAGCGCACTGCGTTCAGTCACGCACCAGCTGGACCACTCCATCGCGCAGATCATGAAGATCCTTGAACCCACCACCGACACCGGATCCATCAACATGGCACGCCGCGAAGACGACACGATCCTGCCGCGACTGAACCGCATCTTCACCGGCCACGTGGGTGCGGCACCCAGCCCCGAACGCCACGAACAGCAGTGCCGCGAAGCCCTCGCACAGGGCCACCCGTTGCTCGCTAACGCCAGCTTTGACGCCGACTTCGCGCTCTGGAACCAGTGCGTTGCCGAAGCAACCACCCGCGTGAAAGGCACCGACTGCGTCTTCGTCACCGGTGGTGTGCGCGACACCTGGCTGCGCAACGGTCAGCAGGTACGCGCCGCATCGGGCGGCGAACACGTGCGTCAGCTCGCGAACCGCCAGCTGCTGCGTGAATACACTAAGGCAACCGGAGGCGGCGTGTTCCGCATCTACACCGTTGAGGAGATCCTGCGGCTCGCCTCCAACCAGTACGGCGTGACCGTCAGCGACGCTACCTACAGCGCGATTCGCGCGGAACAGCCCGTAGCTGTGTAGGCAAGCGGTGTAGGCGGCCAACCATCACGCCACACTAACAACCACCGTTAACCGCGAGAAGCCACATGTGTTTCGAGAAGCCACCAAAAACGTGGCTTTTCGAAACACATGTGGCTTTTCAGCATCTAGCTAGTTCTCGCAGCTGGCGCGGTACAGCTCAGCGGCGCGTTGCTCCGAAGACTCGTCATCACCGAGGAGCAGATAGCACAGGTACAGGGTGAAGGCGGCGCGGCGGTCGTCGGCGAGCGCGCTGGTTCCTTCGCCGGGGTGGGCGCTGAAAGCGATAACGTCGTGTGCCTGAGGCAGGGCGGCAATCAGGTGCGCGGCGGTTTCGTAACCGTCCTGGTCGCCGGGCAGGGTGACGTGGTGCGGCTCCTGGTTCTCGTCAGCAGTACCAGATTCCGCGCGAGCGGCGGAAAAGTTAGCCTTGAGGACGTCCTCAACACGGCTCATCAGCTCATCATCGGGCAGTGCGCGGTCGTCTGAGGCAAACGCAACGTGGATGCCGTTCAGAGTCTCGTAGGGGTGCTCACCCGCAAAGTATCCGGCGGCAAGCGCGTAGCCGGTCAGCAGCTGCGCCTCGGCGGCGGTGAAGGTGCCGCGCGCCTCGCGCAGGGCGGGTAGTAGCAGCTCGGTCAGGAGAGGGTGCAGAGACTCGGGGGCGTTCGCGATAGCCTCCTGCAGGTACTCTTCCGCTTCCGCGGTGGGCTCGGCGTTGAGCAGGGTCAGGAAATCCTCATCGGTGCCAGCCCAGCATCGGGCGATCAGCACGAGGGTCGCGATGAGCGCGAGAAGTTCACGGTAGTTACCCGAACGGTCAGCGCCGAAGGTGTCAGCAACAACGCGTGCGAGCATGCGGGTGGCAATGTTCTCGAGGACGAACTCGTCGTAGGCATTGCTGCCGGGCCAGTTTGCGGGGTCGGGCAGGTAGGTTTCGTCCAGGTACCGCAGCACGGGTTCAAGGGGCACGGGAGCATCCGCCGCAAGGTCGGGGCGGCACTGCTCAACCCAGCTGTTCACGGTAGCCTCGTCGGCAATGCCGGTAGCCTCTGCGAGCTGGGCGCGCGAAAGGCTGTACGGTGCAACGAGTGCGGCGAGGTCATCACACGCGCCATTGGAGCGGTAGGTGGGTCGGTAGTTGGGGGCGGGAAGAGTTCCGGGGAGGTTGGTGGCTGCCATGGTAGCTCCTTCGCTGAGGTTCGGGGTGAATTGGGTTGTATGGTGTGCGATGCTCAGGCCTGTTTGAGGGGCCTGTGCGCCTTCTTTCTACGCATCTTCTAATTTCAGAATATCCCAGAGCCTCGCATCGTGTACTGCCCGTCGTCATTACCCGCCCATTAACCGCGAAAAGCCACATGTGTTTCGAAAAGCCACCATAATGGTGGCTTCTCGAAACACATGTGGCTTCTCGGCGTAAGAGGGAGGAGAAGGAGGGTTAGAGGCTCAGCTGGTCCAGGTGACCCGCGACCTCATCCACAACATCCGTAAACACGGCCCCGGCGCGCTCAATTACCGAGCGGAATTTACGTAGATTACGACGAACATGTCCCTTAAGAGCTGACTTACCGGAGTGATCTGCTGCATCCAAGGATGCGCCGTCCATGATGGAGTCGTTCAACAGACGAGCCAGCATCACCAGTTCGTCCTGCGTTAGCACCTGAGGCAGAATATCAACCGTGCACAGCTCATCGTAGACTCGCACCTCTCGTGCAGACAGGCCCAGGCTGCGGCCACGTTCGGCGTCATTCTCAGCCTCGGTAGCCAGCGAGCGAACAGCGAGCAACAGCTCTTCAAGCTCCTTACTGCTCTTATTCTCAAAGGCGTTGTAGCGCTTGAGTAGCTCCTCCAAACGCTTCATAAAGTAGACGACTCGTGCCTGCTGACCCTCCAGAGAATTCTGAATCTGCATGGTCACTATATCCGCCATATTCTGAGCAACAAGAGAGGCAACTTCCAATTGAGAAAGATACTCGATGTTCTCATCAGTCAACATACGCAGGTCGATAGTGGTCTCACCTTCGTCATCCACGCTAATGATATTGGTGCCGTTGCTCTCTACCGCCTTGTTAAAAAGCAGACTCATCTGCTGCTTAATTTCTTCGGGGTGGGGAACATGACCATGGGCGCGCTCCGTTAGGCGGCGGTTCTTCACGCCCTTGTGCACTTCGCGCAGGAAGTCGAGTCGCGCAATCATGGCCGGGGTCAACACCTCAGCGATGCCAGGCATATCCCGAACGGGAACAAGCTGGCGGTACAGGTCGATCACAACGCCCAGATTCCTAGACACCTGAGCTCCTCCGTCCCGGGCTGAGCGTTCTGCATCCTGCTCGTAGCTGAGGACCTTATTCTGCGCTCGAATCAATGCATCGGTGTATTCCTGGGAACGGCCAACACCGTTGCTATAGGCTTCAGCTACGGCATACCAGTCATCACCCAAGTATTCGGTGATCTGAGCGTAGATATTCTGAAGGTCCTCCAAGAGCTTCTGAGCACGGTTTGAGGGATCAAAATTAACGTCCTCCTGACCGGTTGCATATTTGCTCAACGCCTTACGCAGGTTAGTGTGCAGGGGCAGGAATCCAACAATCAGGCCGGACTGCTTTTCCTTGTAGGTGCGGTTGATGCGGGCAATAGTCTGCATCAGGTTGTGTTCCTTCTGCAGACGGTCCATGTACATGGTGTGCAGTACCGGGGCATCGAAGCCGGTGAGCAGGCGGTCGGCCACAACAATGATTTCCAACGGGTCATTGGGATCCTTGATGCGACGTTCCACCTCACGGGCTGCTGCCCCATTACGGCGGAAGCGAGAGAGTTCCTCGGGATCGCTGGGGGTACCCGAGATTAGCACCTGTACACAGCCAGTCTTAACGTCCTGGGGTCCACCTTCAGGGGCCCAATCAGGACGTAGCTCGATAATCTTGTTGAAGAGCCGTACAGCGTGTTCACGACCGGAGGTAACGACCATAGCCTTACCCGTATTGTCGCCCATCTCTTCTCGCATAAGTTCGCGACGTTCTTCCCAGTGCTCGACAATGTTCCTAGCAACCTCGTCCAGACGCTCGTCGGAGGCCAGCATCTTCATGACCGTGGTCTGCTCGAGTGTGGTCTTCGCTGCGATTTCTGCCTCTAGCAGATCGGAAAGTTCATCAAATGATTTGCTGATCCCGTCGATACCATCAGACTTCCCCATCTTGACGTGACGTAGCTGGTACAGTAGCGGGACCGTTGCACCTTCAGTAACAGCGCGGTCGAAGCTGTAAGTATGGATATAGTCGCCGAAGATGGATCGAGTGCTCCGGCTGTCCTTGTCAATGGGGGTGCCGGTGAACGCAATGTATTTGGCGCGAGGTAGAGCTAGGTTGAGGTTGTGGGCGTAACCTTCGAGGGTGTCGTAGTGGGAGCGGTGAGCCTCATCCACCATGACGATGATGTTTGAGCGGTCGGAGAGTTGCGGATATTCCTCTTCACCTTCCGCCAGACCAAACTTCTGCAAAGTAGTGAAGAAGATACCGCCGGCCTGAATGTCGTTGAGTCGGTTCTTCAGCTCACGGCGCGACTCAAACTTGACAGGGGTGTCAGGGAGCATATCCTCGGCGTTCTTGAAGGTCGTGTAGAGCTGGCTGTCCAGGTCGGTGCGGTCGGTCACCACAACGATAGTGGGGTTGAGCAACGCCTTCTCACGCATGGCGGCACGAGCGAAGAACAGCATGGAGTAGGACTTGCCGGAGCCCTGGGTGTGCCAGACGACGCCTACCTGTCCCCTGCCGATGTGGGTCTTTACGGCGCGGTCGAGCGCCTCGCGTACGGCGTAGTACTGGTGTGCCTTGGCGAGGATCTTGACGTAGGATTTGCTGCCTTCTTCGCTGCCAGTGCCTACGAAGAGGGTGAAATGGCGCATCATGTTGAGCAGAATTTCGGGGGTTCCGAAGGCCTGGATGATGCGGTTGAGCGGGGTGCTGAACTGGCCACATTCATCTTCATAGGTACCATTGGGAGTTTCTACGCCCTCGGAGTCATAGTTCCACTGAGCGGTGTGCGAGAACGGGGTGCCGATGGTGCCGTAGCGTGCCTCGTGAGTCTGGCCCATAATGGTGACGACATTGTAGGTGAAGGCCTGCGGGATTTCACGCTGGTAGGTAGCCATCTGGTTGTATGCTTCACTGAGATTCTTGTCCTGGTCCTTGAGCTCAATAATGCCGATGGGCAGGCCATTACAATACATCACGATATCCAAGCGGTAGGAACGTTCGCCTGAGCTAACGGGGACCTGTTGTGCCGCCAGGTAGGTGTTCTGGGTGGGGTCTGCGGAGATGACGTGCAGGTTGCGGATACGCTGGGTTCCGTCGGGTGCCTTCATTTCCACGGGGATGCCGGTGCTCATGTAGCCGAGAGCTTCCTTGTTCTCAGCCATGACGTTGGTGCTGCGGGGGCGAGTCAGGGTAGTGTAGGCCCTCTGCACCTGATCTTCAGTAGCAGCCGGGTTAAGGCGACGCAAAGCATCCTTAACCTCGCCGGGAATGAGCAGTGATTCGTTGGAGTCACGACAGTGACGGAAGGCTCTGTAGGTGGGCAGGATTGAGTCAGGCTTACGAGTGTCATGTTCACGCTTAGTGTAGCTGGTGCCGGGCTGAATACCGGTGCCGTTGGTCAATTCCCACCCGAGGTCGTTGAGCTGGGAGAGGACGGTCAGTTCCCAATCCTTTTCAGCCATGGTTATTCCTTTCGTTGCGGACACGTATGCATCCTGTATGTTGTATAAATGATTTGCTTATAAGCCGGATGCTCGCCTTCTGTGACGAGATTTGCGACGTTGTATATCTCTAGAATGCCTGATGACGAGGGGAAATGTCGTTATTGTGTTTTACCCCGGGGTAAGCGAACGGGCTGAAGCGCCGGTTTGCTTACCCCGGGGCGCACTGTTGAGAGGAGTATCCGAGCAATTAGCGGGGCTACTCCTCGTTGGATTCTCCTGGAGTGGGTTCTTCTGAAGTGGCCATTTCAGCCGCCAGAGCTTTCATGGCTTGTCGGATTCGCGCCCTTTCTTCTGCCTCAAGGCGTTTCCGCTCAACTGCGGCCTCCCAGGTGGAGCGAAGGTCAAGGCGGTTGGCCATGAGGTCCCGTTCATAGCGTCCGCGGACGGCACGCACCTGCTGCAGGGCTTCGGCCAGGGCGGCTTCCACTTCGTCGAAGGCGTTGAGTTCCTGGGTGAGGTAGCGTGCGACGGGGTGGGTGACGTATGCGTCCGCGTTTTCGGGTGCGTCATCTTCAGCTTCAGCGTTTCCGGCTTCAGCGCTGTCAGTCTCAGGCTTTTCGCTGAACCATTCGAGGTCATTGTTGTTCCACGCCAGACCGTCAATATGGGGTAGCGGCTGCTTCTCCCAACCCTTGATGTCCGTGCTGGTCTTGCGCTTTTCGGGTGCCAGGTGGGTGCTGATTCGGAGGGCGGTTCCTTCGGCTAGGCCGTTGAGGAGCGCTCGCAGAAGGTGCGCGAGTAGCTGGGCGCGCTGAACGTATTCGCTGGTGACCTGCAGGTTGGGGCGGTCGGGGGTGTAGTGACGGAATCGGAGCACGGTCATTCCCAGACCGATGACCTCTCCCCCGCGCTCGCTCAGGTAGACGGCGGGTCCGCCGTAGGCCTGGTCATAGGCGGGGTAGATAACGATATCGTTGGCCCGAGTGAGCTGGGTGCCTTCGGTCAGGTCGAGGGCACGCAGGTAGTGGCTCTCAGCAGGTAGCACACCGTAGCGTGCGTAGTGGCCGAGGGCGTGCGCGTCGAGAACGCGGATGCGCTTCCTGTTGTTTTCGACATCGCCGTAGCGTGCGCCGTCAACCTGGCGGCCGGTGATTTTGGTGAGTACTTTCTCGGTTTTGATGAGCTGGTTGATGGTGATGTCGTATTCTTCGCCGTGCGGGATGGACCGTTCGTCTTCGGGGGTGCGACGGTGCGGCACGCTTACGGGCAGGGCGGCGGGCAGAGTTTCGAGGAGGGCGGGTAGGTCTCGGGTAAGGCTAGCGAGTAGGCTGAGGCTTTCTTCGGGGGTGTTCTCGGAGATTGGGTTGATGTACAGCTCGTTGAAGGAAGCGTTTTTGAGCGCATCGGAGGCTACGATGACGCCGCCGCTGATATCTTCGGAACCGATTTCACCGCGGCTGAGGTAGCTACAGACGGTTTCTTGGATCTGTGAAGCCGCGGTGGTGAGTTCTAGCAGTCCAGTATTTTCAGCCTGCTGGTAGAGCGGGACATCGTCAAGGGATCCGAGATAGATGGATCCCTGGGGTTTGCTGCCGGTCGTGAAGGTGCTGAAGAGGCCAAGGCCGAGGCGGGTTTTGGTGTTGACTTTGAGGTGCTCGGGACCGAGGTCGATGACCGCGCGTAGGCGCATACCATGGTCATCCACCTCAGAGCTTTCAAAGAAGTTTTCAAAGAATTCCTTGTCCTGACTATTATTTTGTTTATTTTGTTGGCGGACTTTGAGGAGGTGGAGGAGGTGACTGAAGTCCGAGAATACGTCTAGAGGTGCGAGTACGGCGAGGTGTTCGCCAGGTCGCACGGGATAGCTGATAGTGCCGTTGACGAAGCTGATACCTGCGTCAACGGTCATAGCGAGGTTATCAATGGCATCCCAGGCGTCTTCCTGCTGCGCAGCGAAGTCGTCAGGGGTGCCCGCGGGGGTGTCAAGCGGCAGGATGATGAGATGGTTGGCTGGTGCCTCGGGCAGGGGTGCCGCGGGTTCGGGGGCGGCAGTCTGTACCGTACGGTTAGCGGTACGGGCCTGCTGTATAGCCCAGCGTTCGGCGCGGTAAAGATCGACGGCCTGTTGTTCGGCGGAGTCTTCGCCGTTCAGCAACAGGTAGCAGAGGTAAAGAGCGAATGCGTCGCGGCTTTCTGATGCCAGGGCACCGGTGGAACCTTCAGGGGCGCTAAAGGCGATAGCCTGGTGGGCTTTTTCAGGCAGGTAGGCAACGAGGTGCGCGGCAGTTTCATAGCTACCGTAGTTTCCGTGCAGGATAAGGTTGCGTTGGCTGGGGTAGTTCCATCCGAATGCGGCGTCGTGGTAGGTGGGGTAGGAGCCGGCGTTGAGGAAGTCGGCTACGTAGCGGATGAGCTCGGCACCCGGTAGGGCGTTGGCTCGGTCTGCGGCGGCAAGTGAGGTATGGATGCTGTTGAGGGTTTCATAGGGATGATCATCAGCGTAGAATCCAGCCACGAGCGCGTAGCTGGTGAGCAGCCGCGCTTGGCTGGCGGGGTAAGTGCCTCGGGCGGTGTGAAGGGTGGGGAGGAGCAAATTGGTGAGGATTTCTCGCACACCCTCGTAGGTGTCCTCGATAGCCTGTTGTAGGTGCTCTTCGGTTTCGTTACTGGGTTCGGAATCTAGCAGGGTGAGGAAAGATTCGTTAGGCCCGCGCCAGTAGCGGGCGAGGAGCACGAGGGTTGCGATGAGTGCGAGGAGTTCGCGGTAGTTGCTGCTGTGCGGGTGGTCGGTGCTGAAAGTGGCGGCTACGACGCGGGCGAGCATGCGCGCGGTGATGTTTTCGAGGATGTACTGGTCGTAGGGGTAGCTGCCGGGCCACTTTTTGGGGTTAGGAAGGTGCGTCTCGTGCAGGTAGCGCAGGATGGGCGCGAGGGGCACGGGGGTGCCCTGCGGGAGGTTGGGGCAGCACTGTTTGACCCAGCTGTTGACGGTGGGTTTGGTGGCGATACCGACGGCTTCGGTGAGCTGGATGCGCGATAGGGCATATGGGCGTACTAGTTCCGCAAGAGTTTCATACGTGTCGTCATTCGGGCTGTAGGTGGGTGCCATGGTGCTAGAGCTCCTTTGCTGAGGCGGTCGTGAAGTAGGTGATTGCGTGGTAGCGGGATGGCACGCCCTGCCCGGTCGGTGTGAACCGGCCGGGCAAGGCGGATGCGGCGCTCCCCTAGCGTCTAACCAATGAGGCGCTTAATGAGAGCGTCACGGGTTTCAGCGAGCTGAAGGTTCTCTTGTTCTAGGTTCATCCAGAGATTCCAGAGATTCTCCATCTGCGGCATTTCTTGCGCGGGAATAGAAATATCCCTTTTGAGGTCGCCACGGCGTATGTGTCCCATGGTTGTAGCTTTATCAACAGCAATAGCTTGGAAATCTTCAATCACAGATTTACAAGCATGGTAAACAAGCCATTTAGGATAATTACCCTTGGGTATCACTTTAAAGATGTGCTGATTAATAATTGCTTCGGGAAGATGCCATACATATGTATCCAGGCTACCGGACCAGGACATCAATACATCACCGGGATAAGCGGTATTTTCTTCTTTTACTTCAATGTCGTTATAGACGGTAGAAGCGCCGAGACCATTATTAAGTTCAGCAATACGAATGACTACTCGACCTGTGCCAGTTGCATCTTTTGTGAATGCCCTACCATTTATAAAATCAGCAATATCTGTGAGTTCTAGAACCTTCCCATTTTTAGCTTCTGCCTTATAGAGTGCGGTCATATACTCTTTGAGGGTCTGGATGAGGCGGGTGTTTGCTTCAATTTTGTCGTCGAGCGAGCCCAAAATCCCGGCAATCCGTTCCTGCTCTTCTAGAGGGGGCAGGGAAACTTCAAATTTTTCAGCAAAAATTTTGAACTGAAAATTAGCGATTCCAGTTGACTGATTTTGAAATTCCCAGGACCCTCCAGAAGCCCACCAAGACTGCAGAAGATAATACATATATTTAGGGAAAACTACTTCTTTTTTGAAACGAAGCAAACGGCAAAAACTTGCCGGTATGACTGCATATTCCACCGAGCTCAGTAGCTTCTCTGAAATATAAACGGTCCTTCCGGTAGGCCTATTCTTAGTACCACCAGATATTTCAAACAGTATGTCTCCATCCTGCAATGACCTTTTATTGACAAAATTCAGTGCTTCGAATCTTAAAGGAACACCGTCAAAGCTTCCCTTCTCAATTGAGGGAAAATCTGCACTGCGGATGACGTAATTTGGAGTATTTTGATTCCCATCAGGAGCTTCAGCACCCCACCCGCCACCGATGACGTATTCAAGAAGATCACCAATAATATGGTTATTCATCTTCTTCACCGCCATCAAGATCCAGCGACGCCAGCTGCTCACGCACGACCGTGCCCAGACGCTCCGACTCAGCGAACTGCTCCAGCAGCTGCTCGCGCAGACCGGCGATACGCGCATCCAGCTCCTGGGCGCTCTCCCCCTCAGACACTGCGCTACCCACGTAGCGGCCCGGAGTCAGCACAAAATCCTGCTCCCGAACATCCTCAAGCGACGCCGAGAAGCAGAAACCCGCCTCGTCCTCATACACGCTAGCAGTCGGCTCCTCGCCAGCCTTCACCAACGAACCATCCGCGTGATACATCGACGGCATGCCGCGCCACGCACACCACGTATTCGCAATCTTCGCGATATCCTCCTCAGAGAACACACGCTCAGTACGAGACACCATATGACCCATCGAACGGGCATCCATAAACAGAACCTGACCCGAACGATCCACCGAACCATTCACACCCGCCGACTTTTCCTTGGACAGCAGCCACACGCACGCCGGGGAGCTCGTCGTCGTAAACATATTCGGCGGCAACACCAACACTGCGGCCACCGCGTCGCCCTCAACCATGGCGCGACGAATACCGCCCTGACCGCCAGTATCAGCAGTCAACGAACCATTCGCCATCACCACAGCAGCCGAACCCTTAACATCCAGCTTCGACCACACATGCTGCATCCACGCAAAATTCGCGTTATTCTTCGGGGGAACGCCAAACACCCAGCGCGGGTCATCCTCAACCCGATGCCACTCCTTAATGTTGAACGGCGGGTTCGTCAACACATAATCAAAACGCTCACCCGGGTGCGAATCCTCAACGAACGTATCCCGCCAGCGGTCACCCACCGAACCATCAATACCGTGAATCGCCAGATTCAGGCGCGCCAAACGCCAGGTCGCCTGGTTACGCTCCTGACCATAAGCGAGCACACGCTGGTCACCCTTGCTGCGGTCATCAAACGCGCCGCCGGCACGGTGCACAAAATTATTCGACTGCACAAACATGCCACCCGAACCACAGCACGGATCATACACGCGGCCATTCGTCGGCTGAATCATACCCACCAGAGTATTCACCACAGTCGTCGGGGTGTAGAACTCGCCGCCCTTCTGACCCTGAGCACGAGCAAACTTACCCAAGAAATACTCATACACGAAGCCCAGAACATCCTTCGATGAAGAATGCTCACCATCACGCACCGCCGCAAAATTTGCGTTCGACAGCAAGTCAATCACCTGCGCCAAGGTGCGCTGTTCCACCTTCTCACTCGCATACATGGGCTCCAGCGCACCACGCAGCGGAGGGTTCTGAGCCATAATCTCGTCCATAGCTTCATCAACCAACTCACCCACACGGTCACCCTTTGCCTGCTGCACCAGGTCAGACCAGCGGGCGCCGACCGGCACATAGAACGCATGACGAGCATGGTAGTAAGGCGGGTACTCCAACTCCTCCGCCAGGTCCTCGCCACTCAGACCATCCTCCACAGTCAGCATGCGGTAAACATCCTCACGGGCCTTATCGAAGGTGTCACCAATGTACTTCAAGAAGATCAGGCCCAGCATGAAGTCGCGGTAACCACCAGGCTCCATCGAACCGCGCAGAATGTCCGCGGACTTCCACAGCATCTCCGCCAACTCAGCCGGAGTAGTAGGGGCACCCGACCCCTGAGATACAGGCGCTTTCGCCATTATTGTGCCTTTCAACGTCACCGGGGGTGGTCCCCGGATGTCCTCAATGTAAGTGTCTAACTGTTTCTATTATCCCTGCTGGCCGGAGGCGAGGTGGCCGGGCTGGTCATCTCGCTCCCTCTCTGTTCTCCGCCGAGAAGCCACATGTGTTTCGAAAAGCAACACGTTTTGTGGCTTTTCGAAACACATGTGGCTTTTGGAGGCTGCTAAGAAGCGCCCGCCCGCAGGAATTCAAAGAATATACTCCCTTTCCCCCACACCCAGTCCGATAATTTTTCGCTTACCCCGGGGTAAATCAAAAAATCTTAGCTGCCCTAAACCCTCCCCCTATTGTGGAGGTACAAGGTCACTGCACGACACCGCACCACCTGCCCCGGTGCAGGCCCGCACGGGCCGGGGCAACAACAATCAAAGGAGCACATTATGAGCCCCACCCTGACTCAGCGTATCCGCGCATTCATCAATCCTCCGGAGGAGACCACCTCCTCCGATACGCTCACCCACGATTGGGCTACCGAGAATTACGAGGAGGCGAACCAGCACGAATTGAATGGCTATACCTTCATCTCCCTGCCGATGCATAACGCAGGCATGAAGCTTAGCCGCCAGGTCCTCGCGCTTCAGGTGGCCTGCAGTATGCACTGGGGTACTGACCACGAGGACGTTCAGATTTACGACCCCGAGTCAAAGAAGGTGATTGCCGAAAGCCTCGTAGAACTCACCGAGTTTGGGAAGCAGAACGGCTGGTTCCAGGCCGGCTACGGTGGCCACTACAGCATCAGTTGGAATGCTGTTGAGGGATCACTCAAGACGGCGAGCTTCCCGTTGAAGGCCGAGTAACACCTCATCCCCCCCCCCGCCGAGAAGCCACAAGTGTTTCGAAAAGCAACATGTTTGGTGGCTTTTCGAAACACAAGTGGCTTCTCGGCACCGACCAAATCAACCACTAACTCTAAGGAGAACAAAATGTCCGTTGAAGAAGTCCTGGCCATTGTAGGAACTGTTGCCCCGCCGTTTACCGCTATCGCAGGACTTGGAACCGCGTGGGTAAAGCTCGGTGCAGCACGTAAGGACGCCAAGAAGGCGGCCACCACTCCCGGAGCAGGAAATACCACCCAGAAGCTCAGCATCGGCACCATCAACGGCAATGGCAACCGCGTGCACAACACCCACCAGCAGGTAGGCAACGGCTCCGCAGCCATTAGTGGCGACGGCAACCGCACCACCATCGACAACAGCCAGCACACGCACAACCACGCACCCTCCAAGAAGGGGCAGGAAAGTACTGAAAACGCCTTCGGTCTCGGCTTTGGAGCACTGGCCGTCACGGTGATTGCTACGGCTGCATTCTGTGCTAGCTGGCCCAGTATCAACCTGATCGGCATCATCTGCTGGGTGCTTTGTCTCGCATTGACCGGTCTGCTCATCAAGAAGTATGCACAGCCGGGCACCGAAACCAGTATCAACGCCCTGATGTATATGCTCTACCCCGGTATTCTGTTGGCCATCGCTGCATGGACCTGGGTAACCCTGAATGGTTCCGGCATGTACAACCTGTCTACCATTCGCACCGCTATCGACAACCATATGAACTCCCACCAGCAGGGCAGTTACATTGCACGGTACATTGAAGCTGTCAACGCAACGTACGGATTCGGTGGCTTCACCTTGCTGATGCTGAATTTGCTCGCCGCCGTACTCACGGTTCTGCTTCTTGTACGTTGCTACTGGCATATTCTGAACGCCGCATGCGCGCGTTACCGTGGCTTTGAGCTTCGCTTCCCTCTGAAGGAAGTTGCAGCAGACATCATCCTAGCAGCCATGGGGTGCGTAGCATGCCAGCCTGCACTTGCTGAACATCTAATCGCACAGATCAACAAGTAGCATCCTGCGGATGAGAGGCGGGGCCGTATTCACTCAACTTATCCACACCCCTCTCACTGAGAAGCCACATGTGTTTCGAAAAGCCACATTTTTAGTGGCTTTTCGAAACACATGTGGCTTTTCGGCGTAATAACTAAACGTAACACTTGAACATAAATACTCTCATTTGATGCAATTAAAGCATGTTTACCAGAGAAGAACTATCAATGATGATACGCACCCGCACCGAACTCATCACCTCAGCCACCCACACGCGAATCACCCTGAGCCACGCCCTCAACCGCGGCGAACTCACCCGCGTCTCAAAAGGGCACCTTCTCCCCACCCAAACCTGGAACAACCTACACCCCAACGACCAGCACTACGTGTGCATCCTCGCGCACCTCAACGAATACCCCGCCAACATCCTCGCCGCTCAAAGCGCAGCCGTCGCCTGGGGCGTCTCCTCCCTCAGCCCACCACGTCACGTTCAAGTACGAGGAGCCGGAGGCGGCCGCAGAGAAAACATCCAGCGCATCCAAGACACCCTCACCGCGGACAGCCCCATCGTGTACACGCCCGAAGGGATTCCCACCGTCACACCACTAACAGCTATCACCACCTGCGTGAAAACGCTTCCCTTTCGCGACGGGCTCGTTCTGGCCGAAAGCGCCCTTCAACGCTTCGCGCGGGAACCGGATATGCTCACCTACGAGGAGCTCAAGAAAGAGCTCTCATCTGCATCTGGCCGCGGGTGCCGAACCGCCCGCCTCGTCGGACATGAGCTCAGCCCACACTCAGAATCCGTTGCTGAAACCTGCATGCGGTTACTTCTCGATGACCAAGGAATCCGATACAAGCAGCAAGAAACCATCATCTGCGAAGGTCATGCCTATCGAGTGGACTTTCTGCTACACACCACTAGCCTCCACGGCAGGCCTGTCATTCTGGAGGTAGACGGCAACGTCAAATACAACGCCAAAGAGGACCTGGTTCGGGAGAAGACTCGACAGGATCGGTTGCTCCACGCGGGGTATGCTGTCGTCCGTGTTTCTGCTAAGGATGCTATTTACCGTCCGAGGCGGGCCTTGCAGGTGCTGCGTACTGCTGGAGTGCCCCAAACTTAACCGCGAGAAGCCACATGTGTTTCGAAAAGCCACTAAAAATGTGGCTTTTCGAAACACATGTGGCTTCTCAGCGAATAGAGAGGCGACTAGCTTGCCCACAAACCACTCGATATCAGGTGAGTCACCAAATAGAGAGCGATACTCACCATGAAAAGACGCTCCGCACTTTCCAACTTTGATCCAACAATCACAGCACGACCTCCCAGCGCACTACCGGCAAGGAAAACAGAGTGCAACAGAACTTCCGGAACAAGCATTCCCCACACAAGGAACAGCACAGTATACACAGCCAGAGTAACCAACCCCGGAACACCGTATGCACCCATAACACCGTTCACAAAGTCCACGTCAGTCGAACCCGCCGAGAGCCCCGCCTGGATCAGATTAGCCATCGACCAATGTTCGCTCATCTGCAGGCCATTCGACAGCGTAGAGCTGAGAGCCGTACCGGACGAAGTCACATACATCAGACCAAGTAAGGCGTTGGGCTTCATCTTCTTACCCTTAGCCCGTGCACGCTTGGAACAACGCACCATTGCAGTCAAACCCAGCAGTAGTACCGCGAATACCGAAATGTCAGCAACCCACACCAAAGCCTCTACCGAAGAGCTTTGCTGTAGCATGACCACCCACATCGCCGCGGCCACAAATCCGCCCATCACGAGGTTGATGATAATATCCGGACCGCCCAAAATGGAGGAACTTAAGATACGGTCTTCGTCGTCCGATTCTCGCGTGTACTCCTCGCCCTTCGTCGTGGCTCGCAGATAACGAATCGATGTGGTTACACCACCCACGGCTGATATTGCAGCCCTCACGAAGAAGATAATTACGCTCACCAACAGCAGGACCAACGTTGCTGAGTTCAACCATTGTGACAAGTTCATATCATGCCTTTCTTCTGGGTGGCCTTGTAATGCAGTGACCACCCATCCAATATGTCCCCTTCAGACTATTCCTGATGTGGGGGCCGACCCCTTGTTCGCAATTTACCCCGGGGTAAATCAGGCTATGTTCTTTCCTTTCAGATAAGCGAAAAGCCACATGTGTTTCGAAAAGCCACCATAATGGTGGCTTCTCGAAACACATGTGGCTTCTCGGCGGAATATGAGGATGCTAGTCCAGCAACGCGTCCACGAATGCTTCGGGGTCGAACGGTGCCAGGTCGTCCGGGCCTTCGCCCAGGCCGATGAGCTTGACGGGAACGCCGAGCTCCTCCTGAATAGCGACCACGATACCGCCCTTTGCGGTGCCGTCGAGCTTGGTCAGCACGATACCGGTGACGTCCACGATATCGCCGAAGACCTTCGCCTGAACCATACCGTTCTGGCCGGTGGTCGCGTCAATCACGAGCAGAACCTCGGTGACCGGCGCTTCCTTCTCGATAACGCGCTTGATCTTGCCGAGCTGATCCATCAGACCGGACTTGTTCTGCAGACGGCCCGCGGTGTCCACGAGCACGGTGTCAACGCCCTGCTCCTTACCAGCCTTCACAGCGTCAAACGCGACGGATGCGGGGTCGGCGCCTTCCTTCTCGGAACGCACGGTCTTCACGCCCACGCGGTCACCCCAGGTGGTCAGCTGCTCGGACGCGGCCGCACGGAACGTATCAGCGGCGCCCAGGAGCAGGGTCTGACCGTCAGCGACCATCACGCGGGCAATCTTACCAACCGTGGTGGTCTTACCGACGCCGTTCACGCCAACGACCAGCACCACGCCGGGGTTGCCGTCGCTGCCGGCGGTCTTCAGTTCGCGGTCCATGTCGGGGCGAACGATCTTCACGAGCTCTTCGCGGAGCATCTTCTTCACGGCGGCGGGGTTGCTCGTACCCTCAACACGCACACGCTGCTGCAGCGCCTCCACCAGGCGGGTGGTCGGCTCGGAGCCGAGGTCGGCGAGCAGCAGGGTCTCCTCAACCTCATCCCAGACGTCCTGGTCGATGCGGTCGCGAGAAAGCAGAGCCAGCAAGCCCTTGCCGAGCATGTTGTTGGAGCGTGCCAGGCGGGCGCGCAGGCGCACCAGGCGACCCGCGGACGGGTCGGGCATATCAAGTTCAATAGCGCGAGGTGCCGAGCTTTCGGGTTCTTCCGCCGAACCGCCGGAGGCCTTAGCAGCCTCCTGGCGCAAAGACTGCAGGTCCGCAGTCTTCTTGGGTCGGCGCAGAACGGCGAAAAGTATACCGGCGATAACCAGTACACCCAGCACAATCGCGCAAATCATCATCATCGTTTCATTCACACTACTAGCTTACCGGTTTGGGCGGTTTGACTGGTCGAGGTGACGCGCATGCCCGGCTGTCGGCGGAGTAGACTGGACACTGTTAAGTTTTTTAGCCGAACACATGATGGGCAGTTGCGGGTGGGGTCCGCGGCTGCCGTACGGCACCGCACTATTTCGAGGATGAGTATGAGGAACCCTGCCAAAACACCGCCTGTTTTTGACCCGCGCACGATTGATCCGAACCGTGTGCCGACCGGTTTGAAGGTTCTGATTGCTGCGTCGTTCATGATTGCGGTGGGTTTTGGTTTGGTGGCGCCGGTGCTGCCGAACTATGCGCAGAACTTTAATGCCCGGTCACCATGGCGACGATGGTGGTTTCTGCGCTCGCAATTACGCGCCTGATTTTTGCGCCGTCGGCGGGTCAGCTGATTACCCGCTGGGGTGAGCGTCCGGTGTACACGATTGGCATGCTGATCGTGTCGGTGACGTCGTTTATGATTGCGTTCGCCTGGGATTACTGGGTGCTGCTGGGTTCGCGTGCGGTAGCGGGTATCGGCTCGGTCATGTTCACGGTCTCCGCGATGGGTCTGCTGGTGCGCCTGTCCCCGGCGCATATGCGCGGCCGTATTTCGGGTTATTATGCGACGGCGTTCCTGCTGGGTAACCTGCTGGGCCCGGTGATTGCGAGCGCCCTGGCGCCCTTTGGTATGCGTGCGCCGTTCATTGTGTATGGTTTTTCGCTGTTGGCGGCGGGCTTGATTGTGTGGTTCTTGATGCCGTCGCAGGCGGCTCTGGAGGCGGAGCGCGACGCGATTATGGAGGCGGCGGCACTGGCTGAGGGTAAGGGCACCGGGGTGTTGCCGTCGGCGGCGCCTTCCCCTGCTGACACTCAGGCTGGCGCATCCGGTAAGGGCGCTAAGTCTGCTGCATCCGGCGGCGCTGCGGGTAAGAGTGACCTGCCTGCGATGTCTGTTCGTGACGCGTTGAAGTTCTCGAATTACCGTTCGGCGCTGGTGTCGAATTGGGCGATTGGCTGGTCGGTGTTTGGTGTGCAGTCGTCGATTATTCCGTTGGCGGCGGCGTATTTGGCGACGGGCGGTGACATGTCGGATTCGGTGGCGGCTACTCTGTTGGCGTCGTTGGCGATGGCGACGAACTCGTTTGGTAATGCGTTGACGCAGACGTTCTCGGGTCGTTTTTCGGATCGTTTTGGTCGCCGTGTGATGGCGTTTTCGGGTCTGCTGTTGGCAGGTTCTGCGGTGACGTTTATGGGTTTCGCGCCGGTGGCGTGGGTGTTTGTGTCGTTGACGGCGTGCCTGGGTATTGGTGCGGCGTTTATGGGTCCGTCGATTCAGGCTGCGGTGTCTGATGTGATTGGTACTCGCCGCAGTGGTGGTCAGGTGTTGGCGGTGTATCAGATGTGTAGCGATTTCGGTATGATTTTGGGCCCGCTGGTGGCTGGTTTGATTGCGGATGCGTGGGGCTTTGTTCCGGCGTTCATTATCAGTGGTTTGTTGCTGGTGGCGGCGGCGTTTACGTGGGCGCCGTTCCGTAAGGCGCGCTGGCCGAAGGATATTGCGGACGCGGACTATACGGGCCGCTAAGAGCTCTCTAATAAGTAAAAAGCCGGTGCCTGCTGCGAAGCAGGCACCGGCTCTATCTCTATGTATCAGGTCTGTATCCGGGAAGTAGATAAAAATCCGACAGGATAAATAACCCTAGAATCAGGTGAGCTGACCCGAGAAGGAAACCCCAGACCAACCCCTATTTCAACCATCCCAAGGCGAGCTAATTAGAGAAGGGAACCACATACCAGCTTCATATACCCAAGACTGCGGCGAGCTACCCCGAGAAGGTACCCACCTACCAACCCCTTCTATCCTCCACCCGAGGGGTAGGCGACCTAGAGGGCGACCGGACACGCGAAGCGGGGGCTCCGTCCTCGAAGCGCCCCCAGGCGCTGAAGAGGGGGCACTCCCCCGCAAGCGTGAACCGGTACAACCTCTCAAACAACTAGCCCACGGAAGTCACTCCCCCGCGAGCGTTGTCCGATACGCCCTCTCTCAAACCCTAGCCCACGGAAGCCTCACTCCCCCGCAAGCGGCGTCCGGTATGCCATCTCTTAGCAACCCTTATCGGGTCACAGGCACCTTGGAGAATTCACGCACGGTACCTTCGGGGTCGCCGGAGCGTACCAGCGCTTCACCGATGAGCACAGCATCGGCACCGGCACCAGCGTAGGCGCGCACGTCCTCAATGCTGGCGACACCGGATTCGGCGACCTTGATGACGGAGGTGGGCAGGTGCGCCGCGAGGGATGCGTAGTGCTCGTTGTTGACTTCGAGGGTCTTGAGGTTGCGCACGTTGATGCCGACGATTTTGGCGCCGATGCGCTGGGCGACTTCGATTTCTTCGGGGGTGTGGGTTTCAACGAGGGCGTTCATGCCGAGCGATTCGGTGAGTTCAAGGAACTCGCGCAGGGTCTGCTCGTCAAGTGCCGCGACAATCAGCAGAACCAGGTCGGCGCCGTGTGCGCGTGCCTCCCAAATCTGGTATTCGTCGACGGTGAAGTCCTTGCGCAGCACGGGGATGTTCACGGCGGCGCGGACTGCGTCAAGGTCGGCGAGGGAGCCGTTGAATCGGCGCTGCTCGGTGAGCACGGAGATTGCTGCGGCGCCACCTGCCTCGTAGCGTGCGGCAAGCGCAGCGGGGTCCGGGATTTCACCGAGGGCACCCTTGGAGGGCGAGGAGCGCTTCACCTCAGAAATAATGCGTGCGGTGGTGCCGTTGCCGCCGCCGGGTACTTCACCGCGTAGGGAGGCAAGCGCGTCACGGGCGGGTGCGGCTGCGAGGGCGCGCTTCTTCATTTCTTCGAGGGGAACCTGCTGTACGCGGGCGGCGAGGTCTTCGCGGACGCCGACGATGATCTCGTCGAGAACGGTGCTCATGGTGTCTCCTTGGGTTACTTGGTGGCGTTGACGGCTGCGTCTGCGTCCAGGGGTGCCAGGCCGGAGGCGGTCAGCACGGCGCGCAACGGGGCGGCGGACTTGTTGACGGTTTCGAGGGTTTCGGAGTCCGGGTTGGAGTCCATGACGAGGCCCGCACCTGCCTGTACGTAGGCGGTGCCTTCCTTGAGTACGGCGGTGCGGATGGCGATTGCCATGTCCATGTTGCCGGCGAAGTCGAAGTAGCCACATACGCCGCCGTAGACGCCGCGGCGGGTGGGTTCGTATTCGTCGATGAGCTGCATGGCGCGCGGCTTGGGGGCACCGGAGAGGGTGCCTGCCGGGAAGGCGACGCGCAGCACGTCGTAGGCGCTGAACTGCGGGTCGAGTTCGGCGCTGACGGCGGAGGAAATGTGCATGATGTGGCTGAATCGCTCAATAATCATGAACTGGTCGACGGATACGGTTCCGGGCTTGGCGATGCGCGAGAGGTCGTTGCGTGCCAGGTCGACGAGCATGAGGTGTTCGGAGCGTTCCTTCTGGTCGGCGAGCAGTTCCTCGGCGAGTGCGAGGTCTTCTTCGCGGGTTGCGCCGCGCGGGCGGGAACCGGCGATGGGGTGGGTGCTGGCGATTCCGTCCTTGAGGGTGACGAGCGCCTCCGGGGAGGAGCCGACAATGTGGAAGGGGGTGCCGTTGCTGTCTTCGAAGTTGAAGAGGTACATGTACGGCGAGGGGTTGGACTGGCGCAGTACACGGTACACGTCGAGTGCCTTGGCGTTGGTTTCGGCTTCGAATCGGCGTGAGAGCACGATTTGGAAGACGTCGCCGTCGATGATGTTCTTCTTGGAGCGGTCGATGGCGTCCTTGAAACCCTGTTCGCTCCAGGTGAGGGTGACGTCTTCGCGGACCTTACGGTCAACGTCTGCCACGCCGGAGAGAGTGGAGGTGGTTGCGGTGGCGCCGCGCTGCAGGCGGCGGAGCATGCTGTGCAGGCGCGCGACGGCGTCTTCGTAGGCGCCGTCGACGTTTTCGCTGGTGCCGTTGAAGTTGATGGCGTTGGCGACGAGCAGGACGGTGCCGTCCTTGTTGTCGTGGATTGCCATGTCGGAGACCATGTTGAGCGCGAATTCGGGCAGGTTCACGTCGTCGGCGGGCGGGAAGGGCAGGTGTTCCCAGTGGCGTACGACGTCCCAGCCGAGGTAGCCGACCAGGCCGGAGGTGAGCGGCGGCAGGGTCGGGTCGGGTTCCGTGTAGAGCATCTGCAGGGTCTTTGCGATGGCTTCTACGGGGTCGCCGTCGACGGGTGCGCCGGCGGGGGTGCGTCCCTGCCAGTGGACTGCGCCGTCAACGGTGGTGAGGGTCGAGCGGGAGGATGCGCCGATGAAGGAGTAGCGGTCCCAGGCTGCGGATTCGCCTTCTGCGGAGATTTTGGCGGATTCGAGCAGGAAGGTGCCGTGGGCTGCTTCGACGGGTTCGCCCTGGTCGTTTTGGAGTACGAGGGATCGGTAGATGCCGATGGGGGTGAGTGAGTCGGCGAGGATTTTGATGTGTACGGGAATGACGCGGGTGCCGGCTGCGCGGGCGCGGAATTCTTCGAGGCTGGGGGTGATGGTGCCCAAATCCTGCATTGCTGTACTCCTTGGTGTTGGGTTGGACCTGCCGTTGCGTGACATGACAGTCGTGACATGACAGTGTGGGCATGCCAGCTTAGGGCATGTCGGCGCGGGTGTTGAGCCTAGTCAGCAAGGTATGCCGAGCCGGAGGTTAGCGCGTCAGTGCGCTGTCACCTCATGGCGTTCTGGCGCTGGGGCTCGGCACACTGTGACTCGATGTAGCTCTAGTGCCGCGCGTTGTTTCAGTTTAACCGGTGCTGCGACCCAGTTCCACGGTGAAGATCCAATAGTTCTCTTCGTGGAACTGAGCCGCGTACCGTTCAGCCGTGTTAGTTGCTGAACTGCTTGAGGGTTGCTGCGGTCTGCAGTGCCGCTGCGGTCGCCTCGTAGCCCTTGTCTTCGTTGGAGCCTTCCAGGCCTGCACGGTCGAGTGCCTGCTGCTCGTTGTCGCAGGTGAGCACGCCGAAGCCGATGGGGCGGCCGGTCAGCACGGACACGTCGGTCAGGCCGTTGGTTGCGCCCTGGCAGACGTAGTCGAAGTGGGGGGTGCCGCCGCGGATGACCACGCCGAGCGCGACGATTGCGTCGAACTTCTCAGCGAGGCGGGTTGCTGCGACGGGCAGTTCGAAGGTGCCGGGAACGCGCACGAGGGTCGGCTCGATGCCTGCGTCGCGTGCTGCGCGCTGCGCACCGTCGATGAGGCCGTCCATGACCTGGGTGTGCCAGCTTGCCGCTACGATTGCGAGCTTGAAGCCCTTGTAGTCTTCGGGGTTGAGGGTGGTGTCTGCTGCGCCTACGCCGCTCATAGTGTTCTCCTTGTGGGTTTTTGGTTTTTGAAAAATTAGGGGTTTGCAGGGGTGCCGCTACGCGCTTTTGAGCACGTGGCGCATGCGCTCACGCTTGGTCTGCAGGTAGTGTGCGTTCTCGACTCGGGCGGGAATTTCGTCCGGGATGAGTTCGGTGACCTGCAGGCCGAGGCTTTCGAGCGCCTCCTGCTTGGCGGGGTTGTTGGTCACGAGCCTCAGCTCGTTCACACCGAGTTCCTGCAGGATCAGTGCCGCCTGCGAGTAGTCGCGCATGTCGCCGTCCAGGCCGAGCGCCAGGTTCGCGTCGAGGGTGTCGAGCCCGGCATCCTGCAGCGCGTAGGCGCGGAGCTTGTTGACCAGGCCGATGCCGCGTCCTTCGTGGTTGCGCACGTAGATGAGGTACCCGCCGGTGCGGCCAATGATGCGCAGGCCGTTCTCCAGCTGGGGGCCGCAATCGCATCGGAAGGAACCGAAGATATCGCCGGTGGCGCATTCGGAGTGGATGCGTACCGCGGGCGCTCCCCCGTCCTCGGCGGGTACGGGGGTGCCGTCACGGTCGAGGGCGCGGGCGCTGATGTGCTCGGCGCCGTCCGCAAATCGCCAGGCACGCAATCCGAACAGGCCCTGCGGGGTGGGTACGGCGACCTCTTCGGTGCTTTCGACCAGCAGCGGGCTGGGGTTGGGCACCATGTCGAGGGGGCTGACTCGGTAGCCTTCAGCGAGCTGGGAGGCGATGCGCAGGGATTCGGCGCTGAGCTCTTCAGCCTGCGCCTCAACCGACTCGACCAAGGTGTCCGCTGAGGGGGTGCCCGGCTCTGCCAAGGTGACAGCCGCGGGGGTGCTCAGCTCTGCGGGGGTGCCCGGCGTTGCTTGGGTGTTAGGGGTTTCGCTCATGCGTTCTCCTACGCCTTAGCTACGTACTTGATGAGGTCTTCGATAGAGATCATGGGCAGGTTGTGCTCGGTGGCGAAGGCGCGCAGTGCGTCGAAACGCATCATGGAGCCGTCGTCGTGCACGACCTCGGCGATAACGCCCACGCCGGACAGGCCCGCCGCGAGGGAGAGTTCCACTGCGGCTTCGGTGTGGCCGGGGCGTTCCGCCACGCCGCCGTCAACGGCGCGCAGCGGGAAGATGTGGCCGGGGCGGGTGATGTCCGCCGGGGTCGAGGATGCATCCGCGAGGATCTGCACGGTGCGTGCGCGGTCCGCTGCGGAGATACCGGTGCTCACGCCGGATGCCGCATCGCAGGAGACGGTGTATGCGGTGCCCTTGGGGTCTTCGTTGTTGGTGACCATGGGCGGCAGGTTCATCTCGTCGGCACGCTTGTTGCTCAGGGGTGCGCAGACCACGCCGGAGGTGTAGCGGATCATGAAGCCCATCAGCTCGGGGGTTGCGTGCTCGGCGGCGAAGATGATGTCGCCTTCGTTTTCGCGGTCTTCGTCGTCAACAACGACCACGGCGCGACCTGCGGCGATAGCGTCCACTGCGGTCTGCACGCTGTCGAGGACGCTTGCGGCGTCGGCGCGACGCGGCGCAACCTGCTCACCGGAGTGCGCAGAGTCAGCCTGGGGCACGCCTGCGAACGCGGTCAGACGCTGCACGTACTTAGCGAGCGCATCGGCCTCAAGGTTCACGCTGTCGCCAACCTTGAGGGCGCCGAGGTTGGTTGCCTTCAGGGTTTCGGGAATCAGGCCGACCTCGAACCATGCGGGGGTTTCGCCGGGCTCAGAAACGGCGGTAACGGTCAGGGACACGCCAGAAACAGCGATGGAGCCCTTCTCAGCGAGCAGGGGTGCCAGTTCGGTGGGCAGGTTGAAACGCAGGGTGCTCCACGCCTCGTGCGCGGTGACGGATGCGAGGGTACCGACCGCATCCACGTGGCCCTGCACGACGTGACCGTCGAGGCGGCCACCGGCGGGCAGGCAGCGTTCCAGGTTGACGGTGTCGCCGGGGTTCAGGTTGCCGAGGTTGGTGCGGCGCAGAGTCTCACCCATCGCGTAGGCGCGGAACTGGCCGGGCTGCAGCTGGTCGAGGTCGATAGCAGTGAGGCATACACCGTTGACGGCGAGGGAGCCACCGTGTTCGAGGTCGGCGACGATGTCTCCGGCGTTGAGGGTCAGGTAGGCTGCGTCGCTACCTTCGATGGGGGTGATGGATTCTACGGTGCCGAGGGCGCCAATGATTCCGGTAAACATGTATGCTTTCCTTTTCTCGCCGTGTCCGCCGGGGCGTCGTCGTTGAGGGCGACGGGCGGCGATGGTTTGTTCGTCGGTATAACTATACGTATTTTTCGAATATTCCCCGTGACGGGGAGCTTTTGTGCCAGCATACGAACCAGCCGGCACAAACTAGCCGGGCGCCGGCGGGGGTTCCTTGAGGTACTACTCCCCCGCCCGCGCTCAACCCAAGCGGAGGCTAGTCCAGCCGCGACTAGTCCAGCCTCGGCTAATCTAATCTCGGTTCGGGCGCGTGGCAGGCGTCCAGCTTCGGCAGGGTACGCCGCTCACCCGGTTCCTGCGCCGTTCCGCGAGGTGCCGGCACCAGGTGCGTTGCGGTGTCATTGCCGAGCACGCGCACCGCCGGGAACATGCCCAGATCGTCCAGTTGCAGGCGCGGCGCCTGCGCGAGGGTGTCCACGAGCAGACGGTACACGGCACTCTTGCCCTGCCCCATGATCATGGGGGCGCGGTACCAGACCATCTCGTCGATGAAGTCTTCACCGGCGAAGAGGCCGACCATGCCGGGGCCGCCCTCAATCATGAGGTGCCGCACCCCGCGGGCGTACAGCTCATCGAGCAGTTCGCGCGGGTCGTGGGTGAAGACCTGCAGGAAGTTCTGCGGATCCGCCTCCACACCTTCGGGCGGGTTGAGGCCGCGCACGCGGTAGTTCTCGGTAATCTCGGTTTTGCCCATGACCACGCGCAGCGGCTGCTTCTCGAAGCGTTCACCGTTGGCGTCGCGCGCGTCCAGGGTCGGGTCGTCCATGAGGGTGGTGCGGGTGCCAATCATGACGGCGTCGGCGCGGTGACGAATCAGGTGCCCGTCAACGCGCGCGGCGGGGCCGGTAATCCACTTGCTCGTGCCATCAGCAGCCGCAATGAACCCGTCCAGGGTGGAGGCGCTCTTTGCGGTAATGAAGGGGCGGCGTTCGGCGGCGGCAATGAACCAGCGCTCGTTCAGCAGGTAGGATGCGTTCGCGAACTCCTCCATGGCGTGCACGGTGACGCCCTGCGAGCGCAGGTAGGCGGCGCCTCCGGCTGCGTTTTCGGTGTCGTCGCTGTAGGCGTAGTAGAGTTCGCTAATGCCCGCCTCGGCGACGGCGTGGGAGCAGGGGCCGGTGCGTCCGGTGTGGTTGCAGGGCTCGAGGCTCACGTACATGCGGGCGCCGGTGAGGTCGGTTCCCGCGGCTCGGGCGGCGGCGAGGGCGTCTGCTTCGGCGTGCGGGGTGCCTGCGCCTCGGTGGTAGCCCACGTGCAGCAGGTGCCCGTGCGCGTCAGTGATGACGGCGCCGACGAGGGGATTCGCGCCGCGAATACCCTGGCGTGCCGCCTGCAGTGCCAGGGTCATGGCTTCTGCGTGGCTGAGCTCCTGCTCGGGGCTGGGCAGCTGGAGGGTGCGTGCGGCGGGCAGCCCGGCGAGGTGGCCGTACTCCGCGGCAGAATAGTCCACATCGTTGCGCGGCGAAGATACGCTCGGGGTGACGGTTACGGGCAGGTGCGCGCTCGCCAGCACCTGCTGCGAGGGGTTCTGCGGCATTTATGCACGGCCCTTCTGCACGTCGGTTACTTCAACGGTCACGTCGGGGAACTGGGTCTGTACCTGGGTCTTCTGCGCCTCCAGGTTGCGGGTGCGCCACCAGACGAAGAAACCAACCAGGGTGAAGCACCCGTAGAACACGTACATGAAGGAGGTCGCGTAGTAGCCTGCACTCCACAGCAGCGGCACGCCGACCAGGTCGACGGCAACCCAGATGAGCCAGAATTCAACCCAGCCGCGCGCCATGCCGTAGGTGGCGAGCAGCGAGCCGGTGAAGATCCAGGCGTCGGACCAGACGGGTTCGTAGGAGCCGAGGGCGCGGAAGATGGGGGTGAGTAGCAGGGTGCCTGCGACCATGGCGACAACCAGGCCTGCGCGTTCGGTGTTGGTAGCCCACTTGGGGATCACCGCGGCACCTTCGGAGGCGTCACCACCGGCGGCGCGGGTTGCACGCCAACGATGCCAGCCCCAGATGGACACGGCAATAAACATGATCTGGCGGCCTGCCTGGCCGAGCATGGTGACGGGGTGCGGGCTGCCGACGAGGGCGCCCAGGAAGACGGTGAGGAGCAGCAGGTTGCCGAGAATGCCGACGGGCCACGCCCATACTTTGCGTCGCATTCCGCCGAGCGCCGATGCCAGGCCGAATGCGTTTCCGAGAACTTCGCGCACGAGGAGGGACTGATCCCCCACGTGAATTTGTGCGTCGAAGAGCCACCGCAAGATGTCCATTGTTTCTTTCCTCTCTGAGTTGGACCGTGTGTCGGATGCGCTGGGTGCGCATCTGCGGCGGCTCCGGGGAGAGGAACAGAAAAGGGCGGCTACCGCGGGCATCTTAAGGGTGCCCGGTATCCGTGGTGAGGCGGGAGCGGCGAATCAGCTAACCGTAGCTGAAAACCGTGGCTGGCACCAGCCGGCTGCGGTCGAGGGGAATAACGTACCGGCACCTACGAAAGGTGCCTCTCCCCTGTCTCACAGAAAGCTGTCTCTCAGAAAACCGCTGTGCTCTCGAGTAACAGCTTTTTCGAGCAACAGTTTTCTCAAGCAACCGCGTCAGTGCACCCTGCATGCTATCCCGGTTTTCGGGAGGTGCGGCGGAGTGCGCTCCTGCCTTTTTCTGCTCGTGCTACCTTCCATCCAGACTGTACTGTCGGCACCGGATTTTCACCGGTTCGGCCTCTCTTGCGGGCGGGTGCCTCCAGCGGATTCTTATCCCCGACTGTGGGGCGTGGAATCATGTGAGTTTCACCTGCCTGCGAGAGCGGTTCGCGGGCTGTGACCGCCGGTTCGGAATTTCACCGACCCCGGAGCACGATGTTGATACTGATTATGCCACAGCGCATGCCGGGGTTTTAATTTGTTTTCTCTGGGATAACTTCCGTGACAAGATGACGTTTTATGACTGTACTCTCAGCGCGTCTTCAAGACCCTCTCAACAAGCCCTCGCGGCAGTCACTTGCGGGACCGTTTTGGAACCCGATTCTTCAAGTTTTCGGGGATGATTTATCACGGTTTCATAACGGTGGAGAGCACCAAACAGACCAAAGAGTTATGAGGACCTTCTGAGGGGTTACCCAGAACACATTGAACACCCGTCAATACCTTTATGACAAGGAATTATAACAATAAGGTTAAATTATTGGTTTAAGGTTTACTCCAGGGGTGATTTAAGGTTATTCTTATCTACAGGAGCTCCCATCACCGATAAACCGGTTCCGTTGAGAGCGACATGATTCGGACCATCCGAGCACTCACATCAAACCCTTAAGCTTCTGCCATTTGAAGCTGGAAGACTACTCCGTGGACTGCATTCTTTGGATAGTTTTCGACGCAGCATCTGCGCGCACTAAACTGCGCGGTTTATGCGGCACACGATGCTGAGGTGCTTCACCATCGGGAGGCAACCACACCGAATTGTTTTTCTCAACGGAACCGGCGTGGGAGCTCTTCCGAATAAACTTCCGGAAGAACGCGTAGCGTGCGCCTTTGTAAACCTTTACGAGGGGGCGTTGTGCGTGTCGAACGGTCATAGACTCCCATTCTTCTGTCGTCGCCTACCGTGGTGCGCGATGGGGGTTACGGGAACCTTGCGGGATGGTTGATCCCGCGCGCTCTGCATTGTCTTGTGGAGTGTGGTGTGTTTGGGTGGCGTATTCGCAGTGCCGGAGCGAATACGCCACCCGTTTTTAACATCTAAAACAGGGGCACCCCAGACTGAGGCAAGCTAGCCTGAGAAGGAAACCCCGCACCAAGCCACCCATATTCCCTACCCCAAGGGATTGGCGCGTTACCTCTGAATCCCAACCACAGACCAACCCCTATATAAACCCCACCGAGGGGTAGGCGACCTAGAGGGCGTACCGGACACGCGAGGCGGGGGCTCCGTCCTCGAAGCGCCCCCAGGCGCTGAAGAGGGGGCACTCCCCCGCGAGCGTGAACCGGTACAACCTCTCCAAACAACTAACCCACGGAAGCCACACTCCCCCGCGAGCGGCGTCCGGTATGCCACTCTCTCGTAAACGCATTCAGAAAACGTAACGCTCCCCCAGCTACACACGGTAGTTGAGGGAGCGTTATATCTATATAAGGCTAGAAGCCCTGAGGGATTAGCCCTCTACGGAGCGGAATGCTACAACCGCGTTGTGACCGCCGAAACCGAAGGAGTTCGACAGTGCCACAATCTCACCAGCGGGCAGCTCGCGCGCCTCGGTCACCACGTCCAGGTCAATCTGGGGGTCCTTGTTGTCCAGGTTGATGGTGCAGGGTGCGGTGCGGTGGTGCAGCGCCAGTACGGTCAGCACTGCCTCGAGGGCACCCGCGCCGCCGAGCAGGTGGCCGGTCATGGACTTGGTTGCGGAGACGGCAATGTTCTTGGTGTGCTCGCCGAAGGTTTCGTGCATTGCGGTTGCTTCGGGCAAGTCACCGGCGGGGGTGCTAGTGGCGTGCGCGTTGATGTGCACGACGGTCTTCGGGTCGATGTTGCCGTCTTCGAGGGCTTCGCGCAGTGCGCGGGTTGCGCCGAGTGCTGCGGGGTCCGGTGCGGTGATGTGGTAGGAGTCGGCGGATACGCCGGTGCCTGCCAGTTCCGCGTAGACGCGTGCGCCGCGTGCCTTGGCGTGCTCTTCGGATTCGAGGATGAGGGCTGCTGCGCCTTCACCCATGACGAAGCCGTCGCGGTCGACGTCGTAGGGGCGGGATGCCTTTTCGGGTTCGTCGTTGCGGGAGGAGAGTGCCTGCATCTTGGCGAATGCTGCCATGGGAAGCGGGTGGATTGCTGCTTCGGCACCGCCGACGATGACGACATCTGCCTTACCGCTGCGGATCATTTCAGCACCGAGCTGCATGGCTTCGGTGGAGGATGCACATGCGGAGACGACGGTCTGTGCTGCGGCGCGTGCCTTGAGGTTCATGGAGACGGCTGCTGCGTTGCCGTTGGGCATGAGCATGGGAACGGTCATGGGGAGGACGCGGCGGGGGCCCTTTTCGCGGAGGGTGTCCCATGCGTCGAGGAGGGTCCACACGCCACCGATGCCGGTGCCGAAGGCTACGCCGGTGCGTTCGGGGTCGACTTCTTCCGCGGATTCGGCGTCGGGGCCGGAGAATCCTGCGTCTTCCCATGCTTCGCGTGCGGCGATGAGGGCGAGCTGGCCCGAGGGGTCCAGGCGCTTTGCTTCTACCTTGGTGAGGCGTCCGGAGTCGAGGGCGGGCACAGCGAGCTGGCCTGCAATGTATACGGGCAGGTCGTATTCCTTGACCCAGGGGTAATCAAGGGTGGATACACCAGATACGCCCTTGGTTGCGTTTGCCCAGGTGGTGGGGACGTCGCCGCCAATGGGGGTGGTCGCGCCGAGGCCGGTCACCAGCACTTTTCGAGACATTGTGGCACTTTCTCTTCGGTGGTCGATTTGGTGGTTTATCCGGTGGTGTGTGGATAAAAACCTGTAGGGCCCGGGGGTATGCGGTGTGTATTCCGCGCGGGGTCCACGCTACGGGGTCCGCGCTGTGCTCCCGGGGGTATGTTGGGTTGATACTGAGTGAATAGCGATGCGGCGCGGGCCGGTGAGAGCCCGCGCCGCCTCGTTATTGGTTATAGCTTAGGCAGCGTTCGCGATGAACTCGACTGCGTCGCCAACGGTCTTGAGGTTCTTGACCTCTTCGTCCGGGATGGTCACCTCGAACTTCTCCTCAGCGTTCACGACGATGGTCATCATCGAGATGGAGTCGATGTCCAGGTCCTCGGTGAAGGACTTGTCCAGCTGAACGTCCTCAACCTCAACGCCGGTCTCTTCGTTAACGATTTCTGCCAGACCTGCGAGGATCTCTTCCTTGTTAGCCATTCAGGGGCTCCTTTGTTGTTCGATGGTCATCGCACCCACCGAGCGGGGTACGCGTGCATTACCGAGTTTATCGTGTCTGCGTGGTGTACGCATGCGGCAACTCGGAGTTTAGGGGATGCTTTCCCGCTTTATTTTCTTTCTCGTGTACCGGCACTGTGCCGGTCGTGAGGGGCGGTGAGCATCGGGCTCTGGTGGTTTTCCTTAGGGAAGGACGACTACCTGAGCTGCGAATGCCAGGCCGGCACCGAAGCCGATCTGCAGGGCGAACTTGCCGGAGAGTTCCGGGTTCTCCTTGAGCAGGCGGTGTGCGGCGAGGGGAACCGATGCGGCGGAGGTGTTACCGGCATCAACGATGTCGCGTGCCACTGCCACCGTGTCGGGAAGTTTGAGGGTCTTGACCATCTGGTCAATGATGCGGGCGTTTGCCTGGTGCGGGATGAGTGCGCCGAGCTCGTCGGGGGTGATGCCGGCAGTTTCGAGTGCCTGCTTGGCGACCTTTGCCATTTCCCATACTGCCCAGCGGAAGACGGAGGGGCCGTCCTGGCGCAGGGTGGGCCAAATCTTTTCGCCTTCCTGCACGGGGTTTGCTACGAAGTCGCGGTTGCGGATATCCAACAGGGAGTGAGTCATACCCACAGTACCCCAACGGGAGCCGTCCGAACCCCATACGGTCGGGGCGATGCCGGGTTCGTCGGAGACGCCTACGACTGCTGCGCCTGCGCCGTCGCCGAGCAGGAAGGAGATGGTGCGTTCGGTGTTGTCGATGAAGTCGGAGAGCTTCTCAACGCCGATGACCAGCACGTGCTTTGCGGTGCCGGCGCGGACGAGGGCGTCTGCCTGGGCGATGCCGTAGCAGAAACCTGCACACGCTGCGGAGATGTCGTATGCGGGGCATTTGGAGCCGATTGCGTCGGCGACCAGGGTTGCCAGGGAGGGGGTTGCGTAGGGGTGCGAGATGGTCGAGATGATGACCGCCTCAATGTCCTCACCGGTTACACCGGATGCTTCGAGGGCGTCCTTGGCGGCACCGATAGCGAGGTCGGTTACCGACTGGTTTTCGCTGGCGCGGTGACGAGTTGCGATGCCGGTGCGCTGCTTGATCCACTCGTCGGAGGAGTCGATTGCCTCAACGATGTCGTCGTTGGGGACGATGACCTCACCGCGGGCTGCGCCGTAACCGAGGATGCGGGAGTAGCGGTTGATTTCGTACTGCTTGAGGGTAGTCACGTATTCAATCCTTAGTGCTGATGCTCGCAAGGCAGTGTGTGCCTCGCATGTCTAAAGTGCATGTCTAGTGTGAAGGGTTCCTAGCGCGGGGAGGGCTGGGTGCTCTCCCCCCGGCGTTTAGCCCTTCAGCGAGGCGAGGTCCTCGGGAGTGTTGATGGAGGTGCCGGGCACGCCGCGCATCGCGCGCTTTGCCAGGCCGACCAGGGTGCCTGCGGGGGCGACCTCGATAATGCCGGCAACTTCACGCTCAAGCAGGGTTGCCATGCACAGGTCCCAGCGGACGGGGCTGGTGACCTGGGAGACGAGGGTCTTGACGAACTCTTCACCGGATGCCACGGCGGAACCGTCGCGGTTGGTCAGCAGTGCGGAGGTCGGGTCGGAGACCTGCAGGGATGCGGCGAACTCTTCCAGGGCGGGCACGGCGGGTGCCATTGCCTCGGTGTGGAATGCGCCAGCGACCTTCAGGGGGATGACGCGAGCGCGTGCGGGCGGGTTCGCGGCGAATGCCTCGATGGCGGGAATGGGGCCTGCGGCTACGATCTGGCCGCCGCCGTTGGAGTTTGCCGCGACGAGGCCTGCTGCGTCGATGGCTTCGCGGACGTTTTCTTCAACGCCGCCGAGTACTGCAGCCATGCCGGTCGGGGAGGCGGCTGCCGCCTCCGCCATGCCGTTGGCGCGCACGCGTACGAAACGCATTGCGTCTTCGTCGCTGAGTACGCCCGCGAGGGCTGCTGCGGTGATTTCGCCGACGGAGTGGCCCGCGAAGATGAGCTCTTCACCGTCGAGTTCGCGCAGGGCGAGGCGGCCGGTGACGATGCCTGCAGCCACGATGAGGGGCTGGGCGATTGCGGTGTCCTTGATGGTTTCTTCTTCGGCTTCGGTGCCGTAGTGAATCAGGTCGATGCCTGCCGCTTCGGAGAGTCGTTCCAGGTGCTCACGCACACCTTCAATCTCGAGCCAGGGGCTCAGGAAGCCCTTCTTCTGGGAGCCCTGTCCGGGGCAAACGAGTGCGCGCATGCGGTGCGACCTTTCTGGTTTTTAGTACTCGTACGCGGTGCCGTTATAGAGACGGAGACCACGGTTAGTCTGTTACCTATGCTACCTTGTTCAGCCGCCCTGTATAAACATCACTGTGCAGAAACTTTGGGCTGCACTGGGAACCTAGACAGAGAGGTTGAACAGTGTATAGCTTAGATTGAACTCACCCATTCGTACAACCCGGACGGGCAAGGTTCAAATAGAGAGACATTAGCGGCGGCGTTCAGAGTACCCTTCAAAGCGCTACCCAGAGCTCTATTTACGGCACAGTCCAGCAAAGCGCAGGCCGGAGCGCTCCCCCGCACCTGCGCATGACCCTTAGACACACGAATGTCCTACGCTCGCGGATGCGCCCGCGCGTACGTCTCCGCCAGACGCTTCATCGACACGTGCGTGTAAATCTGCGTGGTCGCCAACGACGAATGCCCCAGAAGCTCCTGCACCGAACGAATATCGGCACCACCATCCACCAGGTGAGTCGCCGCCGAATGACGCAAAACGTGCGCACCCGACGCCTGAGTATTCTCCACCGTGCGCAACAGGTGGGTCAGGTCCTCACGAATCTGACGGGCGTTCGCACGCCCGCCCCGAGGGCCAATAAACAGCGCCGTCACGCCCTGGGCCCCCTCCGGAATCCACTGCGGACGACCATAGGACACCCAACGATTCAACGCCTTAAGCGCCGGAGTACCCAACGGCACCACGCGCTCCTTATTGCCCTTACCCAGCACGCGCACCGTCTTATTCGCCCGGTCCACGCTCTGCAAATCCAGGCCGGTCAGCTCAGAAATACGCATGCCCGAGGCGTACAGCACTTCAACCACGGCTTCGAGGCGCAGCAGGCGCGCATCACGAGGATCCTGCGCCCGACGCTCCTGCAGGGTAGTCAGCAGCTGGTTCATCTGCTCACGGCTCAGCACCGGCGGCAGGTGATTCTCCCGCTTGGGGGTGCGCATACCGCGGGTCGGGTTAGCGTGCACCAGCTCCTCCTCCTGAGCCCAGGTGAAGAACGTACGGAGGGTCGAACCACGGCGCGCCACCGTAGAACGAGCCGCCTGCCGCAGATGCAACGAACCCAACCACTCACGAATCAGGGACGCATCAATGCTGTCCAGATGCCGCACACCGCGGCGCGCCATATAGCCGAAGAAGCCCTCCAAATCGGAGATATACGAGCGGATTGTCTCTTCGGAACGGTGCTTCTCGTAGCGCAGAAAACGCTCAAAACGGTCCAGGACGGGGCGGAACACCTCGCCGGAAACCCCTAGCGCCGATTCAGGCAGTGCAGAATCAGGTAGAGCAGAGCTCTCTACTTGCTCCGGCGCAAGCGTGCGAGTATAGGTCACCGGCAGGGTCGTGGAGGGAGCATCATCCCGGTACTCTTCCCGGCTTTCGCTCCGGTTCTCTGCCTGGTTTTCAGCCTGGTTTTCGTGCTGGCGGGCGGGGGTCATGCGTCCCTCCTTTCGGGTTTCTGGTTCCTGGCTCTGCTCTGGCGGCGTTGATGCTTCTCGACGTTGTATTTCTGCCCCCGGCGTATCTGCTGATAGCGTGGCGGCGGGGTAAGCTCCGCGCCAGTATGCGCAAGCCTACCCCCAATTGTAGAGAGGTTCCGAGCTCTCCACGTGCCGCCCCGTCATCAGGAAGAACCCTACGCAGCGACAGTCGGGCGGACCTTCCGCCAGCTCGTTCCGCTACTCTCCGCCAGACCGCAACGACCCAGGTGGAACAGGTCAGCCATCACGTCGCGAGCGCTCAACCCGAGGGCTGCGGCAATCTCATCCACGCCGCGGTAGGAGCGCGGGCTCAAATCGTCCCAGACTCTACCCTGTCGTTCGGTCAGCTCGTCCAGTGCACTGGAGGAGGCAGCCTGATCCCATTCGCTCTCGTGCTCGGTGCCCAGCTCGAACCCCGCGGCGGCATCGTACTCGAGGATGTCGGCGGCCTCGGTGAGTGTTTGCGCTAGTCCATCGCGCAACAGACGGTTCGTTCCCACCGAGTTCGGCGAGTTAATCTGCCCCGGAACCGCCCAGAGGGTACGCCCAATCTCCATCGCGTGACGAGCCGTATTCAGGGCACCGGAACGCCAGCGCGCCTCCACCACAATGGTGTGCCGCGCCAACGCCGCAATCAGGCGGTTACGCTCCAGAAAACGCCAACGCGTGGGGGTGTTACCCACGCTCACCTCGCTCATGATGAGCCCGCGGTCAACAATCATATTCAGTGCATCCGAGTTCTGCGCCGGGTACAGCCGATCCAGCCCACCCGCCATGAAAGCGATGGTCGGCAGGTCGCTACCCTGCTGGGTCAGTGCCGCCCTATGCGCCGCAATATCAATGCCCATCGCACCGCCAGAAATCACCGTGTACCCGCGGCGCGCCAGCTCAGCGGCAAGGTGGGTCGTCGCCTCCGTACCGTAGATGCTCGGGTCACGCGAACCGACCAGCGCCACGCTCGGGGCAGAGGCCACATCCAGCAGGTGCCGCGAATCGCCTCGGCACCACAGCCCGTACGGTCGAGCAGGCCCCAAATCGTTCAGCTGCGGCGGCCACAGCGGATCGGCGGGAGTGACCAGCCACGCCCCGCAGGTTGCCGCCATGTGCGCCTCCGCGTTCAGGGTGCGTTCCATGCGGCGGTTCCAGCGCAGGCGGCGGGTCGCGAGCGCCTTGCCGAACTTATCGCGGCTCATCTGATGCTCACCCGGCGTGTAGTAGCCATTCGCGCTACAGAACAGGGCGGACTCCCCTTCCGCGGGTGCGCCCACCGAGTGCAAATAATCGCTGAGCTGCGTATCCGGTTCGCCGTGCTCCCAGGTGTGCGCATCGGGGATGTGCCCGGTCAGCAGGTAGTGCAGGGTCAGCGGCGCTCCCAGGGTGGTGAGGGATTCGACCACGAGCTCATCGGCGGGTTCGGCGTAGCGCATCAGCTGGGCGGTGCAGCAGCGGATGTACTCGCGGCACGCCGCCTCAACCTGCTCCGCGCTGAGGGCGGGGTTGAACAGGGGTGCTGGATTGAGCAGAGGCACAGGGTCAGAACCGCTGGAGGCTGTACCCGCCGCAGGTTCGGGGTGCTCACCCTGTGGCACCTCGCTCTGCTGTTCCTCCCCCGGCTGCTCTTCCCGGCTCAGGTCCTGCAGGTTCATCTGTTCCAGGTACACCGGGTTCAGGCAGGAGGTGAGGAAACCCGGCAACCGCGCCGCGTTATAGGGGCTCGGTGAGGGTTCGTTCCCCAGCGACAGAATATGCGCCACCCTCTCACGCACCAGGGCGTGCGCATCCAGGGTGCGGCCTGGCAGGCGGATCTGCAGTTCCTCCTGCACAAAATCCTCCGCCGCGCGCTCTTCTGGCACATGCTCTTCAGGCACGCTCACTTCTGGCACACACTCGTCCGGCGCTGTTTCTCTCAGCCCATTTTCTTTCAATTCGGCCTCTTCAGCTCGTTTTCTGAGCTTCTTCTCACTCATGACGTTCTTCTCCTCTCGTGAGTGATTCCTTCTATAAACCGGCACGCTATGTCAGCTGGCCCTATTTCAGCTGGCGCATTATTTCAATTGCCCCTGCTGCCGCAGAAAAAGCGCCACATCCAGGTGCTCCCGGCTCGGGTAGGCGGCCCCCTCCAAATCGGCGAGAGTCCAGGCGATACGCAGCACCCGGTCGTAGCCGCGCGCCGTCAGCGTTCCGCGGTCCACGGCGGCGTTCAGCTCGCCGGTGAGCTTCGCGTCCAGACGCAGCGGGCCGCGCAGAATCTTGCCGTTCATCTCCGCATTCGTCTTCAACCCGTACGGTTCCAGGCGCTCCCGCTGAGCCTGCCGTGCCGCCATGACGCGCTCGCGAATCTGCGCCGAACTCTCATTCACCTGACCGCCCGCAAGCTCCGTGGACGACACCTTCGGAACCGTCACATTCACATCAATGCGGTCCACCAGCGGGCCGGACAGACGCCCAAAATAGGCGCGACGCTCACGCGGAGCGCACGTGCACTCCGTACCGGTGCCCACGTTCATGCCGCAGGGGCACGGGTTCGCCGCCAGGATCAGCTGAAAACGCGCCGGGTACGTCGCCGATGCGCTCGAACGATCCAAGGTCACGGTCCCCGATTCCAGGGGCTGACGGAGCGAATCGAGCACCGTGCGTTTGAACTCCGGCGCCTCGTCGAGAAAGAGCACGCCGCGGTGCGCTTTAGACACACAGCCCGGGCGGGGAATGCCGCTACCGCCACCAAGAATCGCCGGCGCGGAGGCGCTATGATGCGGCGCCTCAAAGGGCGGCTGACGCACCAGCTCGCTCAGGTGCTCCCCCGCCGAGCAGAGGGAACGAATAGCGGTCACTTCCATCGCGGCATCATTATCGAGGGTCGGCAGGATGCTCGGCAGGCGCTCCGCCAGCATGGTTTTACCCGAGCCGGGCGGGCCTGTCAGCAGCATATGGTGGCCGCCGGCAGCTGCAATTTCCAGGGCGAAACGGCCCTGTGACTGACCGGCAACATCGCTCATATCGGAGGGAATTTCAGTCGGTTTCGCTACCGGTGCGCTCGCCTCCGTCTGCGGGGCGGGCGGGTAGGTCAGCTTCTGACTCTCCGCGCCGAGCGCGGCAAAAACCTCAGCCAGGCAGCGGAAACCGCTCACCTGCGCGCCGGGAATGAGCGCCGCCTCCTCAGCGTTTTCGGCGGGCACAATCACGCGGTGGTGTCCGGCGTCCACGGCGGCTTTAACTGCCGGCAGGATGCCCGGCACGGGGCGTAGCGTTCCGTCCAGGCCCAGCTCACCCAGGAAGACGCTATCGCCGCTGGGGTGCAGTTTCTTCTCCGCCTGCAGCGCCGCAACCACAATGGCTAGATCGAACGCCGAGCCGCGCTTGGGCAGGGTCGCCGGGGTCAGGTTCACCGTAAGCCGGTGCTGAGTGAGGGTGATGCCGGTGTTCTTCGCTGCGGAGCGCACACGCTCTTTCGACTCGTTGAGGGCGGTGTCAGGCAGACCCAGCAGCACGAAGCCGGGCAGGCCCTGTGAGATGTCAGCCTCAACGTCAACAATGTGCCCGCGCAAGCCCACGAGCGCCACGGAATAGGTGCGTGCGAATCCCATTACGCCACCGCCTTCAGATGCTCGAAGGTAAAGGTTTCGCAAGTTCCGGTCACCGCAATTGCGTCGATGCGAAAGCGTGGAAAATCCAGGTTCTCGCGCAGCCTGCACCAGAGAATCGCCAGCGAGCGCGTGCGGCGCGCCTTATCACGGTCAATGGACGCGAACGGGTGCCCAAAGTCTTCGCTGCTGCGGGTCTTGACCTCAACGAAAACCAGTTCGTCCTCGGGGTCAATGGCGATCAGGTCGAGCTCCCCGCGAATCTGTTCGTGTTCCAGTCCAGCGGGCGGTCGCCAATTCCTCTCCAGAATCCGGTAGCCGTTCGTCTCCAGGATGCGGGCGGTCAGCTCCTCGCCCCACCTACCGACGCTGTGGGCGCGGGGCGAGGTTCTGCGGAGCAGGGGTCTGTTGGGTGCGCTTCGGGTTGCGGCGCGGGCTGTTATTCGGGCTGTTGTCATGGGTCTCTCCCCAGGTAGATAGCGGTAGTGTTTCTACTGTGCCCGCCGCGCGCGTGCCTGAACGCGGTTAACGAAAAACTGTGGATAACCTCGGTTCTCAGAAGGAATTAGAGGTTATCCACAGCCATTTATTTGAAATTTTGGGGCATATTTTTCAAAAACACCGCTCGAGTGCCGATTCGCCGCGTCATATTCGTGCTGGTTTATCACGCAGTTTCATCACGCGGTTTCATCACCCAGCGCTGCCGCCCGGTAGCTCAGCAGCCGCCTGCTTCCCCCGGCAATGCGGTGAATCAGGCGTGAGCTAGGTGTTAAAGTCCGGCATTTCCGGCACGGTGAACTCCTGGTTGGGCAGGCGCTCCTCCACGTTCACGTCACGTACCGAGTAGGCGTGCACCTTCTTCACAAAGCGGTTGGAGCGGAATACATCCCACACCCACACGTCGCTCATGCTCACCTCAAAGTAGAGGGTGCCGTCCTGCACGTGCGGGGTGACGTCCACCTGGTTTGCCAGGTAGAAGCGTCGGTCGGTTTCTACCGCGTAGCTAAAGAGCGACATGACGTCTTTGTATTCGCGGTAGAGTGCCATTTGGGCGTCGGTCTCGTAGTTTTCGAGGTCTTCTGCGCTCACTACTCTTCCTTTCCTGGACTTTTGTAGTACTGATTCAGCGGTGGCACGTTAGGCTTTCGCGGCTTTCCGAGGCGCGGTTTTCAGGAATACCACACGCCCTAGCCGCGCTGTGCCACAGCGGCCTCAATCTGCTCGGCGGTCGCCGGAAGCGACCATGACAGTCGATGCTGCAGGCTGGGGCCCTGCACGCTAATCGCCTCGCGGTGAGCGGCGGATCCGTAGCCTTTGTTCTTTGCCCAACCGTACCCCGGATAGCGGGTATCCAGCTGGACCATCAGCTCATCACGTTCTACCTTCGCTACCACCGATGCGGCGGCAATGGAGGCGCACTTGTAGTCGCCCTTAATGACCATGGTCACCGGCATCTGCGCGGGGTCGCCTGCGCCTTCCCACGCCTGGGCGAGCAGTGCGTTGTAGTGTGCCTGCGCCGGGTCCGGTGCCAGCGCACTGAACAGGTCTTCCTGCGGAGGGGTGAACCAGTCGTGCTTACCGTCCAACAGGGCGGCGTCGGCACGGTATCCGCGGCGCGCCAGCTCTGCGAGCGCACGCTGGGCGGCAAGCCTCAGCGAGAGGGTCATGCCGAGCCGGTCAATGTCTGCCGGTTCCACGTGCCCGACCGCCACGGCGCACCACTGGCGGATTTCGGGAACCATGGATTCGCGGCGTGCCGGTGAGAGCGCCTTGGAGTCGATCAGCCCGCCCACTTCGAGGGTGGCGTCCGGGGTGAGGATTGCGACGCCCACGGTGACCGGGCCCGCCATGGAGCCGCGGCCTACCTCGTCGATTCCGGCAACCGTGCGGGCGCCGGAGGCGAAGAGCTGCTGCTCGTACTCGAGGTCGGCGGCGGGCGGGGTTGTTTTCGCGGGCTTAGCTTGAGCGGGTTTCGTTGCGCTCTTCTGAGCGCTCACCATCATTGCCACGCTCGCTTATTCGCTCGGGGTGGAGGTCGGTGCGGGAATCGATGAGAACACCGAGCTCTGATCCTGCAGCAGACCGAAGTGGTTCAGCGGCCACGCCACAACGAACACGTTACCCTGCACGTCATCCTTGGAGATGAACGCGGTGCCGTCGCTAATGTGGTAGCGGGAGTCAGCGGAGTTGCTGCGGTGGTCGCCCATCACGAAGTACTTGCCGGCGGGCACGGTCACCTTGAAGGGGACCTCCGAGGGCGGGTTGCCCGGGTACAGGTACGGTTCGGTAATCTCTACACCGTTGACCTTGATTTTGCCGTTGCCGTCGCTTTCGACCACGTCACCGGGAGTACCGATAACGCGCTTGACCAGGAAGTTCGAGGAAGTATCCGGCAGAATACCCGCGAAGGACAGGGCGTCCTTAAGCGGGCTGCTGGACTTCTGGGTGGAGGGAATCCAGCCCTGAGAGTCCTTGAAGACGATGACGTCGCCGCGCTTAGGCTCGCTAAAGTAGGAGCCCGCCACGTTAATGAACACGCGGTCGTTGACCTGTAGGGTCTGCTCCATGGAGCCGGAAGGAATGTAGAAGCCGCGCAGCAGGAAGGTCTTGACCAGGAATGCGATGACCAGCGCGTACAGGATGACGGTGCCGCCCTCACGTGCCTGCACCCAGAGCCATTCGCCGAGGCGGCCTTCTTCCTGCGCCTGGGAGTAGGTCAGCTCCGCCTGTTCGGCACGCTTTGCCTTGCGGCGTTCCTTGGGGGTCATTTCGGAGAAGTCCTTGGTGGTTTCCACGTCTGCGGCACTCTCCTCGTCGGTGGTTTCTTCGCGCTTAGTGTTCTTCTCAGCGGAAGAAGTCGCAACGGCGGCATCTGCGGAGGCGGCGCTCGCCTCGGCGCTAGCTACCACCTCGTGATCACGCTCAGATGCACCCTTGGTATCGCTTTCGGTCGCCTCAGTAGCGCCCGCGGATGCCACCCAGGGGGTAGCCTTCTCGGTTGCAACCTTTTCAGCACCATCATTCTCTGCGGCGCTCTTTTCTGCAGCAGCCTTTTCGGCGGCGAGGCGCGCGAAGTATTCTTCCATTTCGCGGCGCTCGCGGCGGCTTTGAGGCTGGTATCCCTCAGGGAAGGGGCTGGTGTTCGCAGTGTTCTTGTCGTCTGCCATGCTGGAGTGAGCCTTTCGTTTGAGAGATACCTAGCTCGAGTGAAACGGTACCTAGCTATTGTATCGAGAGTGTTTGCGCTCTTGGGCTTTTATTTTCTGAGAGCGGCAAGGTTCTCAGAAAACGAGGTCTCAGAATATGCAAAAACCGCTCCTTGCCCGCGGAATGCGGTTGGGGAGCGGTTTGCAACAGAATTCTGTATCTATAAAGATTAGAACTCGCGCTTCTCGCGGATACGAGCAGCCTTACCGTGGCGGTCGCGCATGTAGTACAGCTTTGCACGACGGACGTCACCGCGGGTCACAACCTCGATCTTCTCGATGGAGGGAGAGTGAACGGGGAAGGTACGCTCAACACCAACGCCGAAGGAAACCTTGCGGACGGTGAAGGTCTCGCGAACGCCTGCACCCTGGCGGCCAACGACGAAGCCCTTGAAGACCTGGATACGGTGGTTCTTACCTTCAACGATCTTAACGTGAACGTTCAGGGTGTCACCGGGGCCGAATGCGGGGATGTCGTCACGGAGGGACTTCTTGTCGAGGAAGTCAAGAGTCTGCATAGTTGTAGATCTCCAGAGTCATCTGCCGCAGGTCAAATAGACTCAGATTGCTCTGCCCCACTGCGGGACAGAAAACTTGATGCTTCGGACAGGATTGGTGCCCGAAGGTTGACATCGTTGGTCGCTCTTCCCCCTGCGGCAGGGGCGTGCCCGATGTCAACACAATGCTCCATTATCCCAATGCGCCCGCGTTTATGCAAGCATCCGGGGAGCACTTTTAGAAGGGGGGTTCGTCACTCTGCGCTCCCCCGCTCTGGGATGCGCCGTCCTGTACCGGAGCGCCCGGAGCGGTCATGCCCGGCGCCTCCGGGTTCTGCTGGGGTGCGTACTGAGGTGCTTCCTGCGGCGGCGCGTACTGCTGCGGCGCACCCGGCATACCCTGCTGAGGTGCGCCCTGCAGGGAGCCTTCGTTGACCGTGCGCTTCTCCACGGTGCGGGCAAAGATGCTCGTACCGTAGTTCAGGTCGTGACCGATGCCGAGGGCATCCACCTCTACGGTAGTGCCCTGCGTGCCGTCTTCGCGGTTCCAGCGGCTAATGCGCTGGCGGCCGCTCACAACCAGCGGCTGCCCCTTCTCAATGGAGGTGGCAATGTTCTGGGCGAGGCGCCGGTAGGCTTTCACGGTGTACCAGTTGGTGGTGCCTTCTTTCCAAGTGCCGGTGGCGTCCTGCCAGCGCGGGGTGCTGGCGAGGCGAAAGTTCACGACGGGCACCCCGTTGGGCAGGGTGCTCAGTGCCGGATCGGAGGCGGTGAATCCGCGGATCAGGATGGTGTCGCTCATGGTTTCTCCTTAGAAACTAGTGGGTGGGTTCCTTCACCTTGCCAGCACTGAGCCGACCCTGCATCCGGCGGTTACCGCTTCTGTGGATAACTTCGCGTTTTGCAGTTTTGAGTGCCGTCTGTGGATAGAGTTTTTGAACTTTTCACCCCGTTTTTTCAAAAATCGCCTGCGGGCAACGCATTCCCTGCAGAAATATGACGGCTATGCCCCATTCGACATCGTGATAGGTATCATCGTGATAGGTATCTCAGCGTCGGGGCGGCTATTTTTACCCTCAAGTTAACTATTTCTATCCCGCGCCCTCTATCCTTGATGATGCGGTGCACTCAGCCGCATCCCGTCTACCCGCCTTGGAGAATCCGTGAGCAAAAAGCCCGCGAACAACAACCTGCCTTCTTTACAGGAACTTCAGCAGCTACAGCGCAACCTGCCCAAGCTGCCCGACTCGATGGACCCGCAGAAGAAGCGCCTCATTTACGGTCTGCTCGCTGTGCTTGCCGTGATCGTGCTGATTATTGGCCTGGTCTATGTGAGCAAGAACGGTGTGGACGGCCTGCTCGGCTCCGATAAGAGCACCTCCGCCACCGATGAGGAAGAATCCAACGTTCCCACGGAAACCCTCGCCGAGGTCAAGAACCCGTACAAGGCAGTTGACCCCGCGACCGCGCTCGCACCGGATCTGGCAACCGCGAAGAGCGAGCTGGCGTCCCTGCAGGTGAAGGAACGCGCGTCGAAGGCCGGCTACTCTCGTGATCAGTTCGGTCCCGCCTGGGATGACGTTGACGGCAACAAGTGCAACACTCGCGACGACATTCTGCGCCGCGACCTGACCAATGTTCGTTTCAAGGTCAGGACCCACGCATGCACCGTCATCAGCGGTACTCTGGATGACCCGTACACCGGCAAGACCATCGAGTTCAAGCGCGGCAAGAAGACCTCCTCGGCTGTGCAGATTGACCACGTGGTGGCTCTGTCGAACGCATGGCAGACCGGCGCGCAGGATTTGACCGCAGAGCAGCGCCGTCAGCTGGCGAACGACCCGGAAAACCTGCTCGCTGCAGACGGCCCGGCGAACCAGCAGAAGTCCGATGCGGACGCCTCCGAGTGGTTGCCGAGCAACACCGCCTACCGCTGCACCTACGTGGCTCGTCAGGTACACGTGAAGGCGAAGTACAAGCTGTGGGTGACCGCGGACGAGAAGAAGGTTATGGAGCGCGTGCTCAACTCCTGCAAGGACACCAACCCGGCTAAGAAGTAATCCCAGCCAAGAAATAGCCTCCCGGCACCTCGCGGCACACCAACGCAAAAAGCATAAAGAAAACCGCCTCGCACCCTGAGTTTTGGGTGCGAGGCGGCTTTCTTATGTGGCGCCCCAGGAGGGAATCGAACCCCCGACCAAGAGATTAGAAGGCTCCTGCTCTATCCTCTGAGCTACTGAGGCCTTCCTCTAGGGTACATGAGAATTTATGCTTCTCATGCACCGCGCCTCTCACGCGGGGGCTGTTCCGTTGGGCAGCTCATCCGGCTGGCGCGGCATCCATCGAGCGTGCCGGGAGCTTACACCGGGAGTTCGCGCTGGGAATTCACGCTAGGAGCCTACCTTGGCGGCTTCCCGTTCTGCTTTCTTCACCTCGCGGCGGCGTGCACGGCGGCTTGATGCGCCGGGGAACAACTGCCACCACAAGCGGATGGTGGTGCGGCGAATCTGCGTGGGGTGCAGGCTCACGTACACCAGACGGCGGGTTGCCGGGTCGAGGGCGACCAGGTAGGTGATGTAGCCCAGGCAGATGACCGTCGCGATGAGTCGGCCCATGTCCTGGTTGAAGTCGCGCAGGTAGGGCGACACATTCAGCTGGTCGCTCACACCGTACGCCATGAAGAACAGCGTGGTGATGAAGTACCACATGAGCTGGAAGTGCGAGCGCAGACCGGTTGCGGCGAGCATCGGGATTGCCCAGAGCAGGTACCAGGGCTGAATCATGGGGCTGCACAGGAGCATGAACAGGATTGCGAGGCCGGCGTGGCGCACGATGTTGCGGTCGCGTCCAACGAATGCCATGGCTACTGCGCCGAGCATGCCGATGCCCTTGCCGGCGGTCTCGATGAGCTTGCGGATGACCTCGAAGGCGTCTCCCTGAATGAACAGGGATGCGGCGCCGATGACCAGGCCGAAGGGGGTGTACCAGATGTACTGGCCGCCGGTGGTGGACAGTGCCTTAATCCAACCGAATTCCAGTCCGGTCACCCAGCCCATGAGCGCCATTTCGGCGAGCAGCAGCACGCCGGAGAATGCCCAGAAGATGAACTTACGCGGCCAGGAGGCGTTCTTACCAGCCCAGAGCAGACCCACGAAGGGTAGCACCACGAGGGCGAGCGGCTTGACGGCAACGCCGAGGGCTACGAAGGTCACGCCGAGCGGGCCGCCCCACCAGGTGTCGCGGTAGCGCTTGGCGTAGTAGAGGCCTCCGAGCATGAACATGGTCATGAGCGAGTCGTTGTGGCCGCTGGCGATGAACGATGCGATGAACAGCGGGTTCGGGCCAATCTGCCAGAGAGCGCGGACCTGGTTGAAGCCGTGCGCCTGGGCGAGTTTTGCCACGTAGAAGAGGATGCCGATGACCGCGAACACGGAGAGTAGGCGGAAGTAGAAGAGGGAGAGGTCGATATTCTCCCCCGCCAGGCGCACAATCCACTCTTCGAGCTTGAGGGAGACAGGTCCGTACGGGGGCGGGGATTCCGCCCACATGGGGTCCGCACCGTTCTGCATGAAGTTCGAGATTTCGGAGACACCGTGCTTGTACGGGTTGAGGCCGTGCGCCATGACCATGCCCTGACCGTAGTAGGAGAACATGTCGCGGCTGTAGATGGTGAACGCGAAAATCTGCGGCAGGGACCAGCTGGCGGTGACGGCAATCATCCACCGCATGGCGTTGGGTTCGTTCCAGTCGCCCATTTTCTGGTAGATGCGCAGCCATTCACGGCACATGATCATAGCGCCGAGGGCGAGCAGAATAATGCCGGTGATGACCCATGCTGCTTCGAATCGGATGGCTCGAATAATGTCGTAGCGCCAGAAGCTGGAGCTGTCGGCGAGCCAGCCGACGGCGTAGGAGCCGAGGGTGACCATGATGGAGCCGATGGTGCCGATAATCAGCGTGCGCAGACGGTGATTATTGACGTAGTCCAAGAGTTTGGGTGAGAGAGGTGCGTCGTGTGCACCGGGGGTGGTGAGCCGGTGTGCTAGCTCCTTTGGTGCGCGCATAACTCCCTTTCTGTCTGCATCGTCGTTCTGGTTTTTATCATACCGGAGCCCTTGGATGCACTTGCGAGAATCACTGTTGCGAAGACGCTTGTGGACACGCCTCAAGGGCACGCAGAGTGGCGCAGTTCTCCCCCGCTGCCGCCGTTTGCGCATCCGCTCGTACCTTTCTTGCGCCCTCTTGTACCCCTTTTGTGACGTGCTGCCCGCCGGGCCGGCAGCGTTTGGGGGTAGAGTGGGAGAGTGAGTATTTCTAGTGAACGTATTGTATGGATTGACTGCGAGATGACCGGCCTGGACGTGGAGAACGACGCTCTCGTCGAGGTGGGCGTTCTGGTCACGGATGCCGATTTGAACATTCTGGGTTCTGGCGTTGAGTTCGTCATTAAGCCCGGTGATGAGTCTCCTGCCGGTGCGCTGGAGAACATGAATGACTTTGTGCGTTCGATGCATGAGGCGTCGGGTCTACTGCCCGATATTGAGCACGGTGTGTCGATGGATTACGCGCAGGAGCAGGTGCTTCGCTACATCAAGAAGTATGTTCCGGTGGCGGGCAAGGCGCAGCTGGGCGGCAACTCGGTGGGCATGGATAAGCGCTTCTTGGAGCGCTACATGCCCGAGGTCATGGCGCACCTTCACTACCGTGTGATTGATGTGTCGACCATTAAGGAGCTAGCGTCGCGCTGGTACCCGGCGGCTCGTCACAGCGCCCCGGCGAAGACCGGTAACCACCGCGCACTGGGTGATATCAAGGACTCGATTGATGAGTTGAAGTATTACCGTCGCGCTATTTTTGTGCAGCAGGGCCCGGATGCGATTGCGTCGGCGCAGATTGCGCGTGAGGTGGAGGCTGAGCGTGCCGCACGCGAGGCTGCTGAGGCATCCAAGGCGTAAGCGCAGAATGTAACGAGCATCATAGCTTTTCAACTTGGCAGGTTTCTGAATCTCCTGTACAGTAGTATCCGTTGCATATCGCAAGGGAAACCAAGCGAAGCACATGGTGGTCGTAGCTCAGTTGGCAGAGCGCCTGGTTGTGGTCCAGGAGGTCGCGGGTTCAACCCCCGTCGATCACCCCGATGGAAAGGGTCGTTATGGTTATCCGTAACGGCCCTTTCGCTTACCCTCAATCCGGTTCACCCACACACGGTGTACCCGGCAAGTTCCCACTCAACAGTTCCCGTTCAACACAAGCAAAGGATAATTCCGTGGCTATTCGCCCCATCGTTATTCACGGCAACCCCGTTCTGCACCGCCCCGCGGCACCCGTCACCGAGTTTAATGATGAGCTCAAGGAGCTCGTGGCTGACATGTACGAAACCATGGACGCATCCAACGGTGTGGGCCTGGCGGCACCGCAGATTGGTGTGGGCCTGCGCATCTTCACCTACAAGATGGAGAATGAGGACGGCGTTCCCCCGCGCGGCTGCATCATCAACCCGGTACTGACCCTGGGCAAGATTTCTACCGCTGACCCGGACCCCTACGAGGAGGAAGAGGGCTGCCTGTCCTTCCCCGGTTACGGCTTCCCCCTCAAGCGCGCCGAATGGGTGACCGTGAACGGTCTTGACGAGCACGGCAACCCCGTCCAGTTTGAGGCGACCGGCTGGTTCGCACGCTGCATGCAGCACGAAACCGACCACCTGGACGGCAAGCTGTACGTGAACCGCCTGAACAAGAAGTGGACCAGCAAGATGAAGAAGGTCGTGAAGAAGGAAGGCTGGACCGTCGACGGTAACTCGTGGACGCCCGGCGTGGACCCGGATCCGTTCGGCCACTAATCACGAGCTCTTCTAAAGGTCAGAGACCTTTTCAAGAAGTTTAAAACGAAGACCGCGAATGCACTCTAAAAACGCATTCGCGGTCTTCGTTTTCCATCAGCCGATGATGTTTTCCATCAGCTAACGGTAGCGTGAAACGGGTCATCCTATGAGCCGGGTTCTGTCTAAAACGCCACCCGAAGGGGCATTTTGAGGCAATCATCTATCTAGAACGTACGTTGCCGCACGTCTCAAGCAGCCTACCCGAATACGCACCCCACCTCCGTAAAGGAAGCTGACGGGGATCGGGCGCACTACCCTACCATGGCGTATTCTGTTTGACCTTGCTCCGAATGGGGTTTACCTAGCCGGGCACGTCACCGCGCCCGCTGGTGGTCTCTTACACCACCCTTTCACCCTTACCGCGGCAAACCGCGGCGGTTTACTTTCTGTGGCACTGGCCTGCGGGTTACCCCGAGTGGATGTTATCCACCATCCTGTGCTGTGGAGCCCGGACTTTCCTCGAAGCACGTGTGCCTCGCGATTGCCCAGACGGCCCGTTTCACCCAACCCATTATACGCACACCAGTGGAGGTAGCTATTTTGGGGTCCGTCTCGCAGGTACACATGGGTACACTAGCGACCTCGCGGGCACGCTGACGTCTCGCAACTACACTGCGCCTCGTAGCTACCCTGCGTCTCGCGGGTACACTGGAGAGATGCTGATTCTTCTTCCCCCGTCTGAAGGTAAGACCCCCGCCCCGGCTGGCAACGCGCCCGTATGCTTCGCTGACCTCTCGTTCCCCGAGCTCACTGCCGAGCGTGAGAGCGTCCTGGAGGAGCTGACCGCAGTCAGTTCGGGCCCCGATGCTCTGGCGGAGCTCAAGGTGGGTGCTTCCCTCGCAGCAGAGGTGGAACGCAATACGCGCCTGCTCACCGAACCGGCACAGCCCGCGATCCGCACCTACACGGGTGTGCTCTTTGAGGCACTGGATTATGCGAGCTTCTCCCCCGCCGAACGCGATGCCGCGCACTGGTCGCTACTGATTTCTTCGGCACTGTGGGGTATTCTGCGCCCCGAGGACGCAATCCCAGCCTACCGTCTGTCGATGGGCGTGAAGCTGGGTTCGGTGGGTTCGCTCGCCTCCTTCTGGAAGGGCGCGTTGGGTACCGCACTGGAGTCGACCGCGAGGGATCAGCTGATTCTGGATTGCCGTTCTGCAGCCTACGCGAAGTCGTGGGTGACTCCCCCGTCGCAGACTCTGGCGGTTCGTGTGGAGCGTGTGGCGGCTGATGGGTCGCGTAAGGTCGTCTCGCACATGGCGAAGCATTACCGTGGCTTGTTTGCGCGTTACCTGATTCAGTCGGGTTTGGCGGCTCGTCCTATTGATGGCTCTACGGCTGGTATTGCCGAATTTTTGGAAGCGGTCAGCGAGGATTGGTCGGTGGAGTGTACCCTGCCGACGGCGCGTAAGGCGGGTATTTTGACGCTGCTGGTGCATGAGCAGTAGGTTGCCCAACTATTTGTTTCCGCTTATTTTTTGCATCATATTGAAAAATTTTTTTAACTATTTTTCTAGTGGCTTAAATCTGTATTGCCCCTTGTAAAACCACACTTTCCCACATTTTAGGGGTAGCTTTTGATGAGCGGAGAAGGCGGTTAGTGTCTAGCTATCCGCCTTCTTTTTGTGCACAGAAGTGCTTATAGTATTTAATGGCTCGCCGCTGGTGGCGGGTATTTCACTCACTAACATTCACATTCTCAACCCAGCACACATGGAAACACGTCACGCCACGTACGTATAACAAACGACTAGAGGTTTAACCAATGGTTATTGGTTTGCTAGCGTAGAAGTAACCACTCAGAAACACATCGATGGGACAATGATATGTCTACTTTTTCCTCTCGTCGCGCCCTTTTTAAGGGTGCGGCAGCACTAACAGTCGCTGGCGCTTTGGGTGCGCACCATGCCGGCGAGCAGAGCGCCCAGGCTGCCACCTTGGACGTTATGACCACCCCGCTGACGTTCAAGATTACCGAGGCGTCGTTTGATATTAGCGGCTTCAACCTCAGCTACGAGATTACAGGCCTGCAGGCTGTGCTTGATACTGGCCTGTACACCCCATACATTGAGGCTGGCTACTACACCAAGGAGAAGGGCTTCACGCAGTTCTACTTCTTCGCTCTTGAGCCGAAGAAGCGCATCGAGAATGACCCCTACGTGAGGCACCACGTCATTTCTCGCGAGGTCACTGGTGGCCCGAAGGCGGACTACGGGATTCGCTTGTCTCTTCGTCCGCGCCGTGAGCAGTACACCATCCTGCGTACTATTGAGGTTCGCCCGACGATTAACACTGAGTTTGCGTGGGCACCTTTCATTGTGGATATTGATATGGATGGCGAGTACGCTCCCGATATCTACAGGTCATGTAAGGCAAAGGTTTTGCTGCTCGATAAGGAACGTTGCTTCTACCCTAAGCGTGCGGTGACCCGCAGCGATCTGATGGATGCAATCTACCGAGGCGCCCGCTCGCCGAAGGTTAAGCTTCCGGCGCGTTCCCCGTTCCCGGATGTGTCCCCGAAGGATGAGCGTTACTCGGCATACATTTGGGCATACCAGAATGGTCTGACCTCGGGTTGGTCTGACGGTAAGATGCACCCGGAGGCGGTGGCTAGCCGCGCTACGATGGCAGCGTTCTTCTACCGTTACTTTATGCTTACCCCCGGCCGTCGTCCTTCGTGGTTCCGTCCCACTACCCCGCAGGACATGAAGCCGGGTGCCCCGTTCTACACCGAGTCGGTGTGGCTGCACTCGTCGGTGAATATTGATACGAGCTTTCACAATAAGAGCAAGGATTTCCGTCCGACCAAGATTGCTACCCGCGAGGAGCTGGCTCGTGTCCTGTCAATGCTGGACATGATTGACATCCCCAGTAGCCCTTATATCGATGCTTAAGATTTGGCAGGTGCCGTGAACCGGGCGGTTAACCTACATGTTTTAGCTTGGGTTGATCTCTGAGAACAGCAGCTGAAGATAGTGGCCTATGGCCTATAGAAGGGGCGGCGAGAGTTTTTCTCTCACCGCCCCTTTTTGTATGCCCCTTTTTTCGTGTGCCCGTTTTCTGGTGCAGGCGCTGCTGGGTGCGGTTTTTAGTGCTGGTGATGCTTCCATTTTTGTCTCTCTATTGTGTGGTCTTTTTGGGGGTCGGGCTTTGTATAAAACCGGGGGCGTAATTTTCGAATTTTTTGTCTTATAACTCTTATTGGAATGTTTTTCTCGTGTTTTCATTGAATGTCTAAGACGCGGGTTGGTAGGCTGAAATTGCACTTCAGCATGCCGCCGCTACGGGTCCTCCACGATGTGGATTTGGCGTAGGCTCAGCGCGGTGGACTGTCACTCATTGATCCTCTCAACTTCTTTTCTCATTCACCCTCATTCATGCAGAAAATTCAGATTGGATAATGATGTCCTCATTCTTTAAGCCTGCCCGTGGCGCACGCCGAAAAGTTGCGGGCGCTTCCCTGGCGTTGGGTTTGACTCAGCTGTTGGGCGTGTCTCCGCTGTTGGCTTTGACGCCGGTGGCGGCCCAGCCGGCGCCCGCCTCCCCTGTGAACACGCAGCAGGCAACTACTCAAGAAACACCGGCCCGTCAGATGCCTCAAGTGCAGGGTGGCGATCCCGCCTCTGAGCTGGAGAACATTGATTTGAAGGTCACGACAGGCCCCCTCAACATTTCTCAGGGCGGTATCGTGTCGGTGACAACCTCTCCGTTGAGCGCCGAGTTTAGGCAGAAGTACACGTTCCACGAGCTCGCGTTGGTGGAACGTGGTTCCACGTACGTCCATGTCGGGCATCATAATTATGTTCCCCTCACTCAGTACGGTGGGATGGTCGAGGACCTCAAGCAGCAGGGTAATGTGCGAGAGAACCCGGATGGCAGCCTCACTTTCACGCTCGTTGTTCCCGCCCATATTGTTGAGGCTAAAGAGGGGACTCTCTTCGATACGGTACTGACGTATTACCCGTCGAATGAGTATGCGCCGGATCCGTTGACGTGGTCGAATCGCCGGGTAGTCCGCACTCCTACCGATGTGGTGCAGGACGCTAAACCTACGAAGACCACCTACCTTTTCAGTTCATCTTCTATCGAGCACCCGGAAGAGGATACAACCCTGACGGTTGAGGGTTTCCATATCCTCTCGAAAAGCACCTTTTGGGGTCCTGAAGGCCCGGCGGTCCTGACCCTCTATGAGGTTGATCCGGTGACCGGGCAGGGTATTGGTTCGCCTGTGTTTATGCAGAATCTGAATTACACCAGGTGCAATCAGTACTGTGATAGTTTCTTGAACGACCATTTCAGTACGGCTATCACGATTCCCGGGGGTACTCTCAAAGCGGGCAGGCTGTACAGGATTGGTTTCTACGGCGGTGGTTATCCTGGCCCGGGTTCCGAGGAATACCCTGGTGCATGGATGACCGATGTGGCAGATTTCATCCCGGTAGGTACCCCGGAGCAAGATGCAGCTCCCACCAGCATCTACGTCTCGGGAGATAAGATGAGCCCTTATCGCGAGAATAATACTTTGAAGGTGACTGTTTTGGGTCTGCCGCCGCTGACCAAGGGCTACTACCGTTTCTCCTTGCAGCCGATTGATGATCATGGCCGTCCGACCGGGCAGAAGTCTTGGGAGAAAGTGATTCCTGCCGAGAGCATTCAGAAGGGTCGTACGGCGCAGACGCTTTCTCTTCCCGGCTATGCCCTGAATTTTGAGGTGGCCTATAGGCTCTTTGTGGAGAAGGTAACCCCAAATCAGGGTGACGCTGTCGATTCGGTTGAGCAGGTTGCTTCCAAAGATCTGGACTTGGATATCAGTCAGGAACGGGAAATGGAGGCTGCCAGGAAATGGATTGTGAACCGTCAAATTCTGCCAGGCTACCCCACTGATCGCGATTGGGAATCAGTGAACCGCCGTTCTGTGACGGTGGCACTGTACCGGTTAGCGGGTGCGCCGCAGGTTGAGCTTCCTGCAGTCAGCCCTTACACGGATATTACGCCGGATGACCCTGACTATACCGCGATTATTTGGGCTCGTCAGCGGGGTATTACGTTCGGCTGGGTTGATGGTCGCTTCCACCCGAATGAGCCGCTTTCGGACCGTTCCACGGCTGCGTTCCTCTACAGGTATCAGCGATCCCAGGGGGAGGCGTCGCCAAGCTTACCGACGTCTCCTTCACTACCGGACTCTAACCCGAAGAAACAGAAGCATTTCCCGCTTAGCTCTCATTGGCGGCTCTGGATCAGCCCGGAGACTGCTTTTTCACGTGAGTCTCGCTGGGCTATTGAGCAACGTATCTGGGGTTACATGCCTGATCAAGGTTACTTCTATGAGAGCTTTGACGGCTTCAAGATGTCGTACCGTCAGGTGGCTGTGATGCTGTACCGTATGGAGCACGGAGGCAGCCACCTCAGGTAACGCCCGGTCGCGGTGAGGGGGTAACCGGTGGGCTGGGATGCTCGACGTAGTTCGGCTTTTCAGCCCGCCGGTGCCGCCTCGGTTGCCCTCTCACCAGCGATCTCTCTTGCCTGACACCAGGCTTTACGGGTCTCCCCTAGCCTGGCTTTTCAGAATCTATCCGCTCAACTTCTTCACTCACTTCATCTACTCACTCACTTCAATCACCGTATAAATTTTGTAGATGGGATTATGATGTCTTCATTTTTCGCCCCACGAGGTGCCCCGCACCATTCTGATACCCCGCGCCACCCGGCGAGCGCCCGCGCGCTCAGCCTGTCGCTGTTGCTGGGTTTGAGCCCGCTTGCAGGTCTTACTCCTGCGGCGCTGGCAGCGCCTCAAGAAACACCCGCGCAGAACGCGCCTGCCCAGAACAAACCTGCGCAGAACGAACCTGCGCAGAACACTCCCGTGCAAGGTGATAAGCAGGATGCTTCCCTGCCGACCCTGCGCGTGTCCAGCGGTTCCCTCGACATTCTTCACGGCGGTACCGTGCACGTGGAGGGTACCGGGCTGAGCCCCGAGTTCTTGGCGCATCATGAGCTGCGTAGCCTCACGATTGCCCCGAAGGGCTCTTCGACCTACGCTAACCCCTACCAGAAGCTTGATCACCGCGGCCTTGTCTTTGACGCCCCGAAACCGGCTGCTGACGGCAGTTTCAGCGCTGACCTGACGGTTCCGGCGAATAGCCTACCGGCAAACCTGGAATACGAGATCATTCTCACCTACCGCCCTGTAGATGATGCGCACCCTTACGCGTGGAACACTGAGGATCGCGTCCGTACGGCGCTGCCGGTGGAGTTCAACCTCCCGAAGGCTGTCCTTCCCTCCATCACCTATGATGTTTCGGCTATTTCTGAGGAGCAGATTGCTTCCGGTCAGCCGATTGAGGTGACGTTGACGGGTACCGGTTTTCAGGATGTCAGCTCCGTGAAGTTCACCTTGTCCGAGCATGATGAGCAGGGAAAGGTCACGAACGATAATGTGGCTTCGCTTGGTGAACTGAAGGCACCGGATACGGAAGAGAATCAGCGCATTTTCAAGGGCCTGATTCCTAACGGCTATTTCCAGAAAAAGGTCACTATCCCCGCGGGAGTTCTGAAGTCCGGTAAGGGATATTCCCTGGGTGTTTCCGGTGTAGAAACCCACGGGTGGAATAAGCTGACGCGTAAGTTCCCCTTCGTTCCGGTGGGCAATAACCCTGCGCGCATGGCGTATCAGGATAATTCGTTCAGGAATACCCTGCCGAAGGTATCTGTTGCTGCGCAGGATTTTGATCCCGGTCAGGACCGCGTCTATAAGGTGACTATTTCTAATATTTCACCCGAGGTTGACCTGGGGTACTACATTGACTCTGTGTCGATTTATAACGCTACCTCTGGTGAGCAGGGATATTTTGCGAGGAATGATGTAGCGGGTCAATACTATAAGCGTGACGAGCTGGTAACCCGCAATGCTGACGGCACTCTGACCGTGGAGGTTGAGTATAAGGCTCATGGTGATTCCTACAATAGGCCTTCTTCTCGCGGTTCGATGGCTGAAGTGCGTGTGGTGTTCTCGGACTCTCAGTATTCGTACGGTAGCCATAAGTTCACGGTGAGCGCGCAGCTTCCGATGGCGCCTCTTGCCGCTGATGCTGTTGATTCGGAGAACCCGGGGAATGTTGAGTTGAAGGTGACTTCGGGAACCCTCAATATTTCTCAGGGCGGTACGGTGTCGGTGACGACTTCCCCGTTGAGCCCCGAGTTCCGTAAGAAGTACACTTTCTACGAGCTGGCTCTGGTGCAGCGCGGGTCGGTGTACGTGTATGCGGAGCACAATAGTTATGAGCCTCTCGACGAGTACGGCGGAATGCTCAAGGATTTGGTGCATCAGGTGCGGGAGAACCCGGACGGTAGCCTCACCTACACGTTTAAGGTTCCCCCGCAGTACGTTGAGGCTGCCGACGGTGAGCTCTTCGATGTGGTGATGACGTACTACCCGTCGGATGAAACTGAGCCGGAACCTTCGAGTAGGTCGAACCGTTTGTATGCCCGCGCCCATATTGATGTGGTTCAGGAAGCGCAGCCGACCCGTGGAACCTACACCTTCAGTCAGTCCGCTATCGATAACCCGTGGAAGGATACGACGCTGCGGGTTGAGGGACGCCATATCCTCTCCCAGGCTAGTGAAATGGTTGGTAATGATTGGCCGGTCATCGCTATCTATGAGGCTGACCCTGCAACGGGAAAGATGGTGGGTGAGCCTGTGTTCACTCAGCGGGATGACTACACGTACTACGGGGTTAACACCAGGTGGTTCCGCAATAACTATTTCAGTGCGGAGCTGAAGATTCCTGCGGGTACGTTGAAGCCGGGCAAGCTCTACTTTATTGGTATGTATGGGAACGGGGTGCCTTACCCCGGCATGGAAGATTCTCCGGGTTCTATGCTGAATGATGTTGCGGAGTTCCTTCCGGTGCATTCTCCCGAGCAGGACTCTGCGGGGCCCACGCTGCACCTTGGGTCGGTGGGCCTGAGCCCTTATGCGCAGACGAACTTGTTTACGGCGCGCGCTACCGGGCTTTCTGATCCGGGTGAAGGATCGTACCGCCTCTCGGTGCAGCATGTTGATGAGCAGGGGCGTTTGACCGGTCAGACGGTGTTCCAGCAGGCAATCCCGGCTGACCTCATCAAGGACGGCAGGGCGGAGCTGAATCTGACGATCGCTCAGCCGCTGAGCTATTCGGGCACTTATCGTCTGGTCTTGGAGAAGGTCACCCCCGGTAAGGATGGTGCCGGCGAGTCGGTGGAGCAGCTTGCTGTCGAGGATATTCCTCTGAAGCTGACGCGTGAGGATGAGTTGCAGGCGGCTGAGCAGTGGTTTGCTGATCGTGATATTTTGCCTAATCCTTCGCCGATGTCCTGGCATAGCGGTATGACGCGCCACGATGTGACGGTGTCGCTGTACCGTCTGGCGGGTTCCCCGAAGGTTGAGCTGCCTGCTTTTAGCCCGTACGCGGATGTGGCAACAAGCGACCCGGACTACGCCGCGTACATTTGGGCTCGTCAGAAGGGCATT
>NZ_KV802668.1:259347-262349 GCF_001810775.1 Rothia sp. HMSC062H08 | reverse complement strand
GTACATTTGGGCTCGTCAGAAGGGCATTACCTTCGGCTGGGCGGATGGCAAGTTCCACCCGGAGGTGAAGCTTTCGGCCCCGTCGACGGTGGCGTTCCTGTACAGGTATCAGAAGGCGATGGGTCAGGCCATTCCGAAGGCACCGACCTCTGCCTCGCTGCCGAAGAACAGTAGCCTGCCGGGCAATAATGACGCGCCCCGGAGTGCTAGCGGCTGGCAGCATAAGGTTCGTCAGGGTAGCGCTTTCTGGCGTGAGGCTCAGTGGGCTGTTGATCACCGCATGTGGGGTTACCGCATTGACGGGGAATACGCTTATGAGGACTTTGATAGGTCTTTCGTTTCCGCTGGTGATTTGGCGTTGATGCTCTACCGTTTGGAGCACGGCGGCAGCCACCTCAGGTAGCGCGGTCGTGGTAACCGGTGGGCTGGAATGCTCGACATAGTTCGGCTTTTCAGCCCACCGGTGTTGCTTCTGTTTTTCTTCCCTGCCTCTGCGAGTTCTTGTGCCCGACACCGGGCTTTACGGGGCTTCTTCTCCCCTGTTCGAGGTTTTTCTTCTCACGCTTTATCCGCTCAACTTCTTCACTTGCTTCGTCTACTCGCTAGCTTCACTCACCGTACAGTTTTTTGTAGATGGGATAATGATGTCTTCATTCTTCACACCACGAGGCGCCCGGTGCCGCTCAACTGCGCCGCGCCACCCGGCGAGCGCCCGCGCGCTCAGCCTGTCATTACTGCTGGGTTTGAGCCCGCTTGCCGGTATCACCCCGGCGGCACTCGCAACGCCGGCACAGGCTACACCTGAGCAGCAGGCGCAGCCGGCGCAGGCGACCCCCGCCTCCCCCGCTGCAACTCAAGAAGATGCTGACGAACCCACGTATTCGCTTCCGGAGGTAGATGAATCTCGCCATCCTGAAATGGAAGGGTTTACAGTCTCTCCCGAGACTCTCAACATTACTCGAGGAGGCACCGTCACGCTGACGACGCCTCCGCTCAGTGCTGAATTCCGTCAGAATTACGAATTCTACGAATTTTCTCTGGTTGATCGCGGTTCTTCGTACTTCAAAGTCGCGCATGCCCGCATTGACGGATATGCCTACTTTGGCTACCTCTTTGACCGTGAGCCCAACCCGAAGCAGATGGTAGAAAACCCAGACGGGAGCTACACCTTCTTCCTCAATATTGGGCCGTACATTATTGAGGCTAATGAAGGCACTCTTTTCGACGTCATTTTGACGTACCACAAGAAGGGCCACCGGGAGGATTTTTGGCCGTCCGAATTCCGTTTTGTGGCGCGTGCACCTATTAATGTTGTGCAGGACCCTAAGCCGACTGAGACGACGTACATTTTCAGTGTGCCCGCAATTGATGACCCGTGGAAGGATACGACTCTGACGATTGAGGGGTTCCATATCCTTACGAGCGGTAGTCGAGAGGGCAAGGATGGCCCCGCGCTTCTGGCTTTTTATGAAGTCGACCCGAAGACCGGAAAGATTGTAGGCGAACCAGAATTCACCACTCGGATTCCGTACCCGGCTTCCCGTAGTGGAGAGCGCGTTTATTTCCTGAATTGGCATTTTAAGACGTCTATTACGATTCCTGGGGGAACGCTTAAGCCGGGTAAGGTCTATAAGATTGGTTTCTACGGTAAAGACCGTCCGGAGGATGAGAATTACCCCGGTGAGTTGCTGAATGATGTTGCAGATTTCATCCCGGTACGTTCGCTTAATAAGGAATCGGCTAGCCCTGAGATGTTTCTGAAGGCTACGACGGTGAGCCCTTATGATGAGGAAAATATCCTTCAGGTACGCGCCGTCGGCTTGAAGAAGCAGCCTGGGGTCTCTTACCGTTTCTCGATGCAGCATGTTGACGCGCAGGGACTTCTGGCCAGTCAGAAAACGCTGGTGCAGGAGATTGCTGCTGAGAACATCCATGACGGCACGGTGGATGAGAAGCTGAACGTCCCCGGTGCGCCGCTGAATTATGACGGCTCGTACAGGCTCTTCTTGGAAAAGGTGACTGCCGGCAAGGACGGTACGGTTGAGTCGGTTGAGCAGCTTACTTCGAAGGATCTACAGCTGCAGTTTACGAAGAATAAGGAGGTCAACGCCGCCTGGGCATGGTTTAAGCGCCGTCAGGTTCTTCCTGAGTTTTCTTCTTTGAGTGAGGGACGCGATATGACGCGCCGCGATGTGACGGTGGCATTGTACCGCCTGGCGGGTTCCCCGAAGGTTGAGCTTCCGGCGACGAGCCCTTATGGAGATATCGCTCCGGATGATCCGGACTACGCCGCGTATATTTGGGCTCGTCAGAAGGGCATTACGTTCGGTTGGGCGGATGGGAATTTCCACCCGGAGATGAACATGCACAATTATTCGACGGCGGCGTTCCTGTATAGGTATCAGCGTTCGCGCGGTAAGGTGTCTCCCGGCTTGCCGACTGCCGCACCGCAGTCTCGTAACGGTAGCCTGCCGGGGTCGGATGAATCTGAGGTGAGCGCTAACCCATGGGTTCTGGATTTGGAGGAGGGTAGCGCTTTCTGGCGTGAATCTCGGTGGGCTGTTCAGCAACGCATTTGGGGCTACACCGGGGATTGGGAACACGAACGCTTTTTCATGGAGACAACGTCCGTCTATGACTTGGCGTTGATGCTGTACCGCATGGAGCACGGCGGCAGCCACCTCAAGTAGCGCCCGGTTGTAGTGAGGAGTGACCGGTGGGCTGGAATGCTCGACGTAGTTCGACTTTTCAGCCCGCCGGTGCCACCCCGGTTTTTCTTCCCTGCCTTCTGCGAGTTCTTTTGCCCAGCACCAGGCTTTACGGGGCTTCTTCTCCCCTGTTTTTTGGGGGTCTTCTCAGGCTTTATCCGCTCAACTTCTTCACTTGCTTCATCTACTCGCCCGCTTCATTCACCGTACAGTTTTTTGTAGATGGGATAACGATGTCTTCATTCTTCACACCACGAGGTGCCTCGCACCATTCTGATACCCCGCGCCACCCGG
>NZ_KV802668.1:249178-259247 GCF_001810775.1 Rothia sp. HMSC062H08 | reverse complement strand
GGCGAGCGCCCGCGCGCTCAGCCTGTCATTGCTGCTGGGTTTGAGCCCGCTTGCCGGTATTACTCCGGCGGCGCTCGCAACACCGGCCCAGGCAGCACCTGAGCAGCAGGCGCAACCGGCACAGGCTGCACCCGCCTCCCCTGCAGACGAGCAGAAGAAACCTGACAACCCGGTTGGCATGAAGCTCACCTCGGGTACCCTCAACATTTCTGAGGGCGGCACTGTCTCTGTGACCACCGCGCCGCTGAGTGCCGAGTTCCGCGCAAAGTACACGCTGTATGAGTTCGGCATTGTGGAGCGCGGTAAGAATTACCTTCAGTCACATTACGGCGATCCCCTTCCTGAGGCGCAGTACGGCAGCAAGGTTGCCAGCCTCCGTGCTGAGGGTAAGGCACACGATAATCCTGACGGGAGCGTCACGTTCACTCTTGATATCCCGAAGCAGTGGATGATGGTTCCAGAAGATACCCTCTTCGACGTGGCGCTGACCTACTACCCGTCCGATAAGCCTGACCCACACGACTATCCGTACGATGATCCTCGTATCACGGCACGAATTCCTTTGCCCACGGTGCGCGACCCTGAGCCTGACCAACCGACGTACCGCTACAGCATTTCGGCGATTGACAAGCCGTGGCAGGATACGACTCTGACGGTTGAGGGCTACCATATTCTTCCCCCGAACATCGTAGGCGGGTACGACAGCCAGGCGTACATCACTCTGTATGAGGCAGACCCGGCTACGGGAAAGATTATGGGACGCCCCGTTTTCTCCCATGTTGTTCCGTTGACGGGCAACTGCTTGCATCACTGTACGGGTTTTCGCAATAACTATTTCGGCACGAAGATGACGATTCCGGCGGGTACGTTGAAGCCGGGCAGGCTCTACATGATTGGTATCTACGGTTCTAATCTGCCTCACCCGGGTGAGGAGGAGTACAGCGGTAGCTTGCTGACCAGTGTTGCGCAGTTCCTTCCGGTGCGGTCGGGGCAGCCGAGCGATAACCAGCCGAATCCTGACCAGCCTGTAGCGCGTCCGGATTTGTACATTCCGTATAAGCGCATCAACCCGTATCAGGAGATGAATACTCTCACCGCACGTGTCTCGAATCTTTCGAAGCTTACCGATGGCCATTACCGTTTCTCGGTTCAAGCGACGGATGATTCTGGCGAGCCAACCGGCGAGAAGGCGTTGGAGCAGGTTATTCCCGTTGAGCGCATCCACGATGGTGCCGCTGAGGAGACGCTGAACGTCCCCGGTAGCGCGCTGAATTATGAGGGGTCTTACAGGGTTGTTCTGGAGAAGGTAATCCCCGGCAAGGATGGCGTGGCGGATGCGGTCGAGCCGGTGGCTTCTGAGAATCTTGACCTCTTGGCGAATACTGCTGAGGAGCGGAAGGCTGCTGTCGAGTGGGTTAAGCAGCAGGCTCTTCTGGACGAGAGTAAGACTGTGCTGAGTCGCCGCGATGTGACGGTGGCGCTGTACCGTATGGCGGGCGCACCTCATGTTGAGCTGCCTGCAACCAGTCCTTATGCGGATATGGCGACAAGCGACCCGGACTACGCCGCATACATTTGGGCTCGTCAGAAGGGTATTACGTTCGGCTGGGCGGACGGTAAGTTCCACCCGGAGGCAGCCCTTTCGACGCGTTCTGCGGTGGCGTTCCTGTACAGGTACCAGCGGATGGTTGCCCCGGCTCCTGCGCCGGAGTCGAGCAGTGTGCCGTCTTCGTCTGCGCCTAAGAACAGTAGCGTGCCGGGTGATTCTCCGGTCCGGGTTTCGCGTTCGCATTGGTCCGATTATGAGCGTACGGATACTGCATTCTGGCGGGAGTCGCTGTGGGCTACTCAGCAGTTCATCTGGGGTTATACGGATTATGATCGCCGCTACGCCGAGGGTTTCAGTTCGGATACTGTTTCTTCTTCGGAGTTCTCGGTCATGCTGTACCGCATGGAGCACGGCGGCAGCCGCCTCAAGTAGTCACCCTGAAGTAGTTATTTGAGAGTCGCCTCCCGCGGCCACGCAGCCTGATACTGTGTTGCTTTACAATCGGTGATGGCGGGCTGAAATTTTCGGGCTGATTCGCCCGACTTTTCAGCCCGCCAGCACTTTCGCTAAGACGCGCTGTGCGCCCCCCTTTCTACTCAACTTTTCGTTCATTTCTCCCCTTCCACTCAACGTTTTCCCTCACTCGCTTCAATCACCGTACAGAATGCCACTGTGCAGAAAACCACCCTGCAAAAACCACCGTGTAAAGCCGCGGTATAGAAAGCACAGTGCAGAACATTAGATGGGATAACCGTGTCTTCTTTCTTCCGACCAACCACAGTTCAGGGCGCTAAGGCGCCTGCCCAGAAAATCCGCATTCAAAATGCCCAGAGTAAAAAGGCAATCAGCCTCTCCCTGTTGCTGGGCATGACCCCGGCGCTGGCGGTCACCCCTGCTGCGCATGCTGATGCGGCACAGACGAAACCCGCACAGGTGGAGCCTGCTCAAGCGGATCCGGCGAGCCCCGTCTCCCCTGCCGCATCGTTGCAGGCAACCCCCGTAGCTACCGTCCCCGGCGCCGCTGAGGCGGATGCCGCAACCGGTATTAGCGATGCTGACAAGATTGATTTGAAGGTCACCACCGGCACTCTCAATATTTCTCAGGGCGGCACGGTGTCCGTGACGACTTCCCCGTTGACCCCCGAGTTCCGTAAGAAGTACAAGCTCTTCCAGTTCGGCCTCGTGAACTGTGGTACCGGTTACGAGTGGTCCCGTACCGGCGAGGCAACCCAGAATCCCCTGTACAGCGGCAGGGTCGATCATCTTCGAGAAGACGGTATCGTCCACGACAACCCGGACGGGAGCATCACCTTCACCTTCGAGGTCAAGAAGCAGACCATCCGGGCAACCCCTTCGCCTGCCCTTGACGTGGTGCTGACCTACTATCCGGCGGGCGAGCGCGAACCGAACGCCGAGGAGTATGAGGACCCCCGCCTTACTGCCCGCACTCCGCTCAGCCTGACTCAGGACCCTGAGCCGGATCATACTACTTATGTGTACAGCATGCCGGCGATTGATAATCCCTGGGTTGATACGCAGCTGACGATTGAGGGCTACCATATTCTCTCTAAGCAGCTTCTTGAGCCGGGGAGTGCCCCAGCATATCTGATGCTGTATGAGGTTGACCCCGCCACGGGTTTGATGGTGGGCAAGCCCGTTTTCACTCATGCAGTTCGTTATACGGATTGCGGTGAATACTATTGCTGGAGCTTCCTCAACAACTATTTCTCTGCGGATGTGACAATTCCTGCGGGTACTCTGCGACCGGGCAAGTCGTACATGATCGGCGTCTACAGCGGCTTCTTCCCGAATCCGGATGAGGAGAAGGTACCCGGTAGCCTTTTGACGGATGTTGCCCCGTTTATTCCGGTGCGCTCGCCCAACTCGAACACCGAGGTGAAGGATGCCGCCCCGGTTCTGCGCGTTGAGCCGCAGCAGATGGACCAATATCGTTCTGATTCACCGCAGGTGAGCCCCTATTGGGAGAAGAACACGTTGCAGGTGCGTGCCGTGAACCTGCCAAAGCTCACTGAGGGCCATTACCGTTTCTCTATGCAGGCTACGGATGCTTCTGGCAATCTGACCGGCCAGAAGGCGCTGGAGCAGGATATTGCGGCTGACCGCATCCAGAGCGGTTACACGGAGGCGACGCTCACTGTTCCCGGTGAGGCGCTGAATTATCAGGGCGGTTACAAGCTGGTGGTGGAGAAGGTTCTTCCCGGTCAGGGTGGTGCCGCGGATTCTGTACAGCAGGTTGTTTCTACTGACATTGATTTGGTGGTGAACGCGTTTGAGGAGCGGGAGGCTGCGAAGAGGTGGTGCAAGGCTCAGCAGCTTCCCAAGTCAGAGCTCTATTATTCTGAGAATATGACGCGCCGTGATCTGACGGTGGCTCTCTATATGTTGGCGGGTTCGCCGAAGGTTGAGCTTCCGGAGACCAGCCCGTATCCGGATGTTCAGCCCAACGACCCGGACTACGCCGCATATATTTGGGCTCGCCAGAAGGGCATTACGTTCGGTTGGATTGATGGTAGTTTCCACCCGGATGCGAAGGTTTACGATTCTTCGGCGGTGGCGTTCCTGTATAGGTATCAGAGGGCGCAGGGTAAGGTTCCTGCGGCGAAACCTCGTCCTGTTTCTTCGGCGTCAAAGAAGAGTAGCCTGCCGGGTGGTTCTTCTGAACGTGGGTGGAATACTGTTCTCGGCTGGCATTACTCGTTCCATAAGGAGTCCCAGTGGGCGATTGATCAGCACATTTGGGGTTATATCAGCGAACAGTCTACCTATGAGGCGTATGGGCAGTCGTTTATTGGGCACACGGAACTCGCTACGATGCTGTACCGCATGGAGCACGGCGGCAGCCGTCTCACATAGTGTCTCGCCGTGGCGTTAGCTATTTTGGTTGGCTTTCGTCAAATAGGCGACTTTACGACCCTGTTTATGTGCCACTTTTATTGTGGGTGACTTTTATGTTGCCTTGCCCACCGCATTGTGAATATTCTCAACCTGCAGAGGTTGCATAGGTGCGAATTTTTCGAATGCGGTGGATTTTTATGCTTTACTTTTTTGTACAGTGACCAGCGTTTGTGCTTATCAGCACACTATTTAGGCATATTTTCCACATCATGCAGATACTTTTTAAGGCTATACTTCACCTTAAGACATGCAATAAAACACACAGACATTTTTCGCGCTGATGACCTTTCAGGTTCCGGCATGTCTTAACTATTTGCTACGGTGTTTATGCGCACCACACTCGATGCGTGACACCGATAAAAACTGATTGGATAACAATGTCCTCACTTCCCAACCACATGCGCTTTGCGCTACCCAAAAACATGGCCAAGAGCGGCTGCGCCATCACCCTGGCTGGCGCTATGCTTTTGCCTCTCTCCCCCGCGTTTGCCGCACCTGCTACTCCGGTAGCAGCCCAGGCTGTTGAGCAGGGCGAGGCTCAGGGTGCTCAGCGTCTGCAGGTTACCTCCGGCACTTTTGACATTCTCAAGGGCGGCAACGTGACGGTTAGCGGCTCCGGTTTCTCCAAGGACTTCGTTAAGGGCAAGTCGTTCCGCCTGTACGTTGTTCCGAAGGGTGAAAGCGTTGCTTTCCCGCCGCACCACCCGCGTGATTACCCCTTCTATGTTCAGGATGTTCCCGCCTCCGCCTTTGCGGCTGACGGCACCGTGAACCTGACCGCTTCTATCGGCGCTAACTATCTGGAGGCCAATGGCTCGTCCTTCGATGTTGTGCTCGGTTACCGCGATGATGCTGAAGACGGCTGGATTCCTGCGGATGAGGTTCGTACTGAACTGAAGGTTGCGGATGTTCCCACCGTTGATTCCCCGACCCTGTCGTACAGCGCTTCGTCGGTGAATGCTTCTGAGAACGCTAAGGTCACAGTGAACGGTGCTGGTTTCCAGAACATTTCGTACAACGGTAGCGAGTCGCTGATTGTTGCGGTTCGTGCGGTTGATCCGGCGACCGGTAAGGCGACCGGCCCCGCGCTGGCTCAGTCGGAGGCTAAGTTCACCTCCTACTCTGCTTTCTTTGGTCAGTACATGGGTTACACCAACGGCCGTTTCTCGACTGTTCTGGACATCCCGGCGGGCACCCTGAAGTCCGGCAACTCCTATGTTGTGCAGACTTTCGAGTTCAACGTTCCGGAAGATAACGATGAGGCGAACAGCCAGGCGCTGAGTACTCAGGCGTTTGTTCCGGTGAACGGCGAGAACGTTAAGAAGGAGTCTCCTTCGGTTTCTTTGAGCACTGACAAGGTGGATTTGAGCTCTTCGACCACTATCCGTGTGAAGGGTAAGGATTTCGACGTCCCCGCTGGTGCTACCGTGAACGTGCTGTTCTCGGCTGCTGAGGCTGATGGCAACCCGACCGGTGAGGCTCTGGAGAGCATCACTCTGAGCGCTGACCGTGTGGCGACCGGCGCGTTTGAGACGACCGTTAACGTTGACGGCACCAAGCTGGATGAGGATAGCCACTACGCTATTTTCGTAACCATCAACTACGCAGATGGTCAGAGCGAGCGCATCGCGGCTGATTACCTGACTCTGACCGGTGAGTCTGCGAACAAGAAGGCTCGTGAGCGTTTCGCTGATGTTCCGGTTGCTCACGCGAACCACAAGGCTGTTCTGTGGGCTGCTGATCAGAAGCTGATTGATTCTCGCGAGAAGGATTGGTTCGGCGTTAATGATGATGCGACCCGCGGTGAGCTGACTGTTGCACTGTACCGCCTGGCTGGTTCCCCGAAGGTTACCCTGCCGGCTACTAGCCCGTACCCGGATGTGAAGACTGATGACCCGAACTACGCTGCGTACATTTGGGCTCGTCAGAAGGGCATTACTTTCGGCTGGTCTGATGGTAAGTTCCACGCGAATGCGTCTGTGTCTAATGCTACTGTTGCGGCGTTCCTGTACCGTTTTGATGGTAAGAAGCCGGTTGCTGTGACTGAGGCGCCGTACACCGATGTGAAGGTTGGCTCCGCGTTCTACCGTGAGATTACTTGGGCTAAGCAGCAGAAGCTGCAGGTTTTCCCGGGTTCTGAGTACCACCCGTCTGCGCTGGTGAGCCGTGGTGAGCTGGCTGGTTTCTTGATGAACTACAAGGTTCGCTAGGGTCCTGCTAGTTCGTTGGGATTAGCGTCTAACCCGCAATGATTGAGCCGGGCTGGTGGTGATGAAACGTTGGTTTCGTCCCGCTGTCCCGGCTTTTCTGTGCCATTGCGGGGTGTTTATGAGGTGACTGCAAGGTATCTGTAGGGGCGCGTGCGGGACTGTCGCCCGGTGCTGTTCCGCGGTTTTCGGCGTATTTTTGGCGGTTACCACGCTAGTGTGGGCTGTACCGCATGTGGGGCGCGCCTCATGCGGCACCCGCTATTGGGCGGATTTTTGGGTGCTCTACTCCCCTCTTTTCAAGAATGTTCTGTGGAGTGTAAATTAATATTTTTCAAGCTGTGGTTTATGCTTAGGACTGTTGCGCCCCCTTAGTGCGCACCCTTATCCGGCTGGGTGCGTAGAAGAACTAGAGGGAGCCCTGCACACACCGATACATCAACCACATTGAGGATTTATGTCCCAGAATTTTAAGCAGTCGACTGATACTGCCCATAATTCTTCTGCACCTCTGCTGGCACCGGAGGGCACCCCCGAGGCTTCTTCTCAGGCTGAGTCGAAGAAGCGTAAGCGCCGCCGTATTGAGCTGGCTGTTGGCGCTGTGGCGTTGGCGGGTGTTTTGTATCTGCCGTTCTCACCTCTTTTCTCTTTTTATGATTCGTCGGAGGCGCGTCTTTCTTCGGCGGATACTGCTGCGCCGGCGCCCGCTTCGGCGACTTCTGCTTCTGTCCTGGTGTCGAGTTCTTCGACGCAGGGCCCGAAGATTCTGCGTCCGTCCGTGACCGCGCCGGATGCGAACACTATTTTTGCTGATGCCACTGAGGATTCTGCGTACTATGCGGGTATCCGTTGGGCTGTTCGCACTCAGACGATGGAGCCGCTTTCTGAGGACCATTTTGGTGTTGAGGATCCGGTGACTCGTGGCGAGTTGATCACCATGTTCTATAAGCTGGCGGGTTCGCCGGCGGTAACCCGTCCGGCGCATTCGCCGTATGCGGATGTTGATGAATCTGACCCGAACTATGATGCGTACCTGTGGGCGCGTCAGGAGCGTATTACGTCCGGTTGGGTTGATGGTAAGTTCCATGCGGAGGCGCGCCTGTCGAATGCTTCCGCTGCGGCGCTTCTGTACCGTGCTGATGGTGCGCAGAAGATTCAGATGTCGGGTACTTCCCCGTTTAGTGATGTTTCGTCTGCGACTCCGTTCTACCGTCAGATTGTGTGGGCGTCTCGCCATGGTGTGTCGACGGTGTCTGAGGGTAATGCTTTTGAGCCGACGGCTCAGACATCTCGTGGTCGTATTGCGATGATGATGTACCTGTACTTCCGCACTTCGTAGTTTTTACACTTCGTATTTTTGACGCTTTGCTTTAGCGTTTGGTTAGTGTGTTTGGCGGCCCCGTACTCTTGTTTGGGAGTGCGGGGTTCTGTTTTTCGAAGTTCAGCATGCTGGGTTCTTAGCGGCTGGTCAACCTGGGAAAACCCTCAGAACCTTCAAGTCTCCATTGAGTGTTTCCTGACATCTGTTCAACGCTTTGATAGGGTGAAAATGTCCCCGAAACCGATGGGGATATTCGACCACTTTTCTCATTGGGTTGGCGCAGATTCAACGGAGATTTCTCACCCCAGAAACCCTATGAAACCGCATCATCCCGATGGGTACGACCCGTAAGGATGATGTATGTCCTCGCTTCCGAACTCTAAGTCTTCTTTCCTCCGTGCGGCGCAGGGTTGCGGCGCACTGGTGCTGGCTGGCGCTATGGTTCTGCCGATGACTCCGGCACTCGCCCAGGATGCGGCACCTGTTGCTAATGCACCGGCGGCAAATGCTGTGACCCCCAAGCCGGCTGCTCAGGATGCAGCGGCACAGCCGACGTACTCCGCTGATTATGACGGTATTCTGTACACCGGCGAGGGCGGCACCGTGACTCTGAAGGGTACCGGTTTCACTAAGCAGTGGCGTGAGCAGCACGGCACCGTTGTCTTCTACATTGCTGCTACGAAGGACCGCCCCGGTAACGCTGAGCCTTCCACGTCGATGCTCCGTTTTGAAGAAGGTAAGGACTTCACCATTGCCGATGATGGCACTTTTGAGGCAAAGCTGACCATCAAGGCTAAGGCTCTGGAGAGTTTCTACACTCCCATTGATTATTTCCCGGGTATCACCCTGGATGAGGTGCGTTACGAGACGGGTATTTTGACCGAGGCTAAGGGCCAGCCCCAGTCGAGCATTGAGGATATTTGGGCTCGCAAGAACGTTATCGCCCACCACCCGATGTACACCCGCGCTTACCATCCGCAGGTCCTGGCACCTAAGTGGAAGTATGATGCCCTGAAGGACACTACGAAGGATCAGGAGCTGCTGATTCAGGGTGAGGGTTTCGTTGGGGAGGAACTGCCTGGCCGTGAGGGTGCCATGTACGTGATTCGTGAGAAGGGCACCGGCACCCCCGTCCTGGCGATGAGCGATATGAAGTCCTACTATGAAGGTCCCGATGGCGTAACCCGCCTGGAGGGAGGCACTCTTTACCGCACCATCAAGCTCCCCGCAAACACCCTGGATCCGTCTAAGCAGTACGTCATTGAGGCGTGGAGCGACTACGACTACGACCTCACCAAGAAGGACAGGCCCCTCATCACCCCGATTGTGGGTTTGGCGCCGGAGCACCGCGGTGTTCTTATGGCTCACCAGGATCTGAAGTTTGAGGGTGTTCCGGACTTCACGGATGCTACTGTGCCCAAGGGAGAATACAAGACCCTGACTTCGAAGCTCACCTACCAGGAGCAACAGCAGCGTGCTACCCGCGGCGAGTTGACTGCGGCACTGTACGCTCAGGCTGGTAGCCCCAAGGTGAACCTCCCGGCAGTCTCCCCCTGGCCGGATGTGAAGACCACCGACCCGAACTACACCGCTTACGTGTGGGCTCGTCAGAAGGGTATTACTTTCGGCTGGTCTGATGGTAAGTTCCACGCGGATGCCGGTATTTCGAACGCTACGGTTGCGGCGTTCACCTACCGTGCAGCGGGTTCCCCGGCGGTATCAGGTGTGTCTTCCTTTACCGATGTGAAGCCGAATTCTGCGTTCTACCGTGAGATTCTGTGGTCCACTCAGCAGTATGTCATTAATCCGGATTTCGGCTCTTTTAATGCGACGGACCTGGTGAATCGTGGTCAGTTGGAGCAGATGCTGTTCAATTTCCAGAACCGCGCTAAGTAAGGCGGACTAGTTCTACGCTGAATACCCCGTGTTCTCGAGCAGGTTTTCTGTTCGGGCACACGGGGTTCAGCTTTTACCGGCTGATCAACCTGTGAAATGTCTCAAAACCTTCAAGCCTCCCTTGAGTGTTCCCTGACATCATTTGGAGGGTTTGATAGGGTGAAAATGTCCCCGAAACCG
>NZ_KV802668.1:241389-249078 GCF_001810775.1 Rothia sp. HMSC062H08 | reverse complement strand
TTGATAGGGTGAAAATGTCCCCGAAACCGACGGGGCTTCCAACCATTTTTCTCATAGGGCGCGCAGATTCAACGGCGAATTCCCTACCCGCCGTTGAGCCCGCAGAGCCCTGCGAGAAACAACTTTAAGGATGTGTTATGTCCTCGCTTCCGAACTCTAAGTCTTCTTTCCTCCGCGCTGCTCAGGGTTGCGGCGCATTGGCGTTGGCTGGTGCTATGGTTCTGCCGATGACCCCGGCACTGGCTCAGAATGCGGCTCCTGCCGCTGATGCCGCTGTTGCTGCCGCTACCCCTCAGGCAGCTAACCAGGTCGCTGCGGCTACCCCGACCCTTGAGGTTTCCATCCCTGACGGTTACAAGTACGACGGCGTGAACCCCTCCCTCGTCACGACTGAGGGCGGTACCATCCATGTGAAGGGTGCGGGTTACACCAAGGAGTGGCGTGCTCAGCACGGTACCGTGGCGCTGTACATTGCTCCCGCGAACTACGCGCCCTCCGGCTACGAGATTCCGACTTCGAAGATGCTGCGCTTCGTGGAGGGTCAGGACTTCACCATTACCGATGACGGCACTTTTGAGGCTGATCTGAAGGTTGAGGCGTACAAGCTTGCTGCCTACTACTTCATCGATGATGACAACTTCCACGACCCGACCGGCGGCACCAAGTACGATGTCCTCTACGAAATTCGCGTGGTTGCTGAACAGAAGGATCAGAAGCCGCTGACCGCTCAGGAGCTGTGGACCAGCAAGAACGTGGTGAGCACCCAGGTACTGAATACTATGGGTGAGAAGCCGGCGCCGTTCGCACCGCGCCTGGGTTACAACGCTGTGACTGACCCCATAAAATCACAGGATCTGAACGTTGGTGGCCAGGGGTTTAACGGCGATATTCACTCCGTTAGGGGCGTTCAGCTCGTGGTTCGTGAGAAGGGCTCGAACACCCCGGTTCTGGCAACCAGCGACATTATCGAGTTTGACCACCCCACCCAGTCTTCGGCGTACCGTGATGGCAACCTGAACGGTACCGTGAATCTTCCGGCAAACACTCTGAACGCTTCGAAGAAGTACGTGATTGAGGTCTGGGCTAACGACGGTTACGGCAATAACGGTAAGCTGATCGCACCGGTCGTGGGCAGGTCCACCAAGGGCCGCGGTACCCTACTCGCGTGGCAGGACCTGGACCTGAACGGCACGAACGGTTACAGGGAGGCGAACCTGCCCAACGCTCAGGATCCCAAGAAGGATGACAACCAGAAGCCCGATCCTTCCGATGAGAAGCTGGAGACCCTCGCTACCCGCGGTGAGCTCGCAGCTGCCCTGTACATTCAGGCGGGCACCCCCGAGGTGAAGCTGCCTGAAACTTCTCCCTGGCCGGATGTGAAGACCACCGACCCGAACTTCCCCGCGTACGTGTGGGCTCGTCAGAAGGGTATTACCTTCGGCTGGTCGGACGGCAAGTTCCATGCTGATGCAGGCATTTCGAACGCTACCGTTGCGGCGTTCACCTACCGTGCGGCTGGTTCGCCCGCGGTTAAGGGCGACTCCCCGTACAGTGATGTGGCTCCCGGTTCGGCGTTCTACCGTGAGATTCTGTGGGCTCAGCAGAACAAGGTGGTGCTGAACGCTAACGGCGCTTTCGATGCTCAGTACATGGTGACTCATGGTGAGTTGGAGACTCTGATTGAGGCGTTCCAGGCTCGCGCTAAGTAAGGTCGTTTAGCCCGCCCGCATCCCCCTCGGGTTTTACCTTGAGGGCGCGTGCGGTGCATCGGATAACTCTCTGGTTCCCCGTGCTCCCGAATGGTTTTCTGTTCGGGAGCACGGGGTTCAGCTTTTAACAGCTACCGCTGTATGAGATTTCTCGAAACCTTAAAGTATTCCTTGAGTGTTTCCTGACAATCGTTCAACGCTTTGATAGGGTGAGGATATCCCCGAAACCGAGGGGGATTTTCAACCACTTTTCTCATCGGGCGTGCGCAGATTCTGCGACCGATTCCCAACCTGCCGGTAAGCTCGCGCAGCCCCGGAGAAATGACCCTAAGGATGTCTTATGTCCTCACTTCCGAACTCTAAGTCTTCATTCCTCCGCGCGGCTCGGAATTGTAGCGCGCTCGCACTGGCGGGCGTGATGGTCCTGCCGCTGACCCCGGCGTTAGCCCAGGACGCAGCGCCCACCGCAAACGCGCCCGTTGCTAACGCACCGACTGCCAATACCCCCGCCCCTGCAACTCAGGATGTCGCGGATGAGCCGTCTTTCACCGTTGTCTATGAGGATTACTACTACCAGGACGGCCGTGACGTCTTCAAGCAAGAGGGCGACGGCCTGTACACCGGTGAGGACAGTAAAATTACGGTTCTGGGCACCGGCTTCACCAAGGAGTGGCGCAAGCAGCACGGCAAGGTAGTCATCTACATCGCGCCCGAGGAGAACGTCCCCTACAACGCACATCAGGTGACCGATACCCTCTTGCGGTTTGAAGAGGGCAAGGACTTCACCATTGACGATGACGGCACCTTTGTCGCCCCTCTGAATGTTGAGGCTAATACTTTGCCGAGTTACTACACTCTCACGGAGTATTTCCCGGATATGACTCTGGACAAGGTGCGTTACGAGGTTGGCATCCTCGCCGAGCCCGAGGGCCAGCCGCAGTCGACCGTTCAGGATATCTGGGCTCGCAAGAACGTTGTGACGCATCACGGTCTGAGCACCAATGATTATCACTTCGATACCTTCGCACCTAAGTTGAAATACGACGCTTTGAAGGACCCCACGAAGGATCAGGAGCTGCTGATTCAGGGTCAGGGCTTCGTAGGGACTGACATCCCCGGCGTTGAGGGCATGATGTACGTCATTCGCGAGAAGGGCACGGGTTCCCCCGTCCTGGTTATGAGCGAGATGAAGCGTTACGTCCAAGGCGATGATGAATACGAGACGGGCCTGGAGGGAGGCTTCGCTTTCGTCAATCTCAAGATTCCCGCGAACACGCTGGATCCGTCCAAGCAGTACGTCATTGAGGCGTGGAGCGACTACGGTTACCCCAGCAAGACGGATAAGACTCTCATCACCCCGATGGTGGGTTTTGCCCCGGAGCACCGCGGCGTTCTTTTGGCGCACCAGGATTTGAAGTTTGAGGGTGTCCAGCGGTTCACGAATGCTTACGTACCCGTAGAGGAACGTATGTACTTTTCGACATCGCTGAACGACGAGGAACAGAAGCAGCCTGCCACCCGCGGTGAGCTGGTTTCCTCCCTTTATGAGATGAAGGGCAGCCCCAAGGTGGACCTTCCTGAAGTCTCCCCGTGGCCGGATGTGAAGACGGACGATCCGAACTACGCCGCCTACATTTGGGCTCGTGAAAAGGGTGTTACCTTCGGCGGACCTGACGGAAAGTTCCACGCGGAGGACGGTCTCACGAATGCAACCGTTGCCGCAATGATTTACCGTGCGTCTGGTTCACCGGAAGTATCGGGTGTTTCATCCTTCCCGGATGTTACGCCGGATTCCGCGTTCTACCGTGAGATTCTGTGGGCTACCCAGCAGAATGTTATTACTCCCGAGACCGGCATGTTTGAACCGAATCATGCTGTGACCCGCATTGAATTGGACTGGATGTTGTTCTATTACCGGCATCGCGTGATGAACCCTATCACTACTGGCCTGTATCGCATTGCTAACTAAGTAGGCCAGGCCGGTTCTAGCCCGGGCACCTCGTCACAACGGACGGGGTGCCCGGGCTCTTACGCACTGAGTACGCGGTGAGGGAATCTGCGCGGATTCTTCTAGAGTTCTCACCCCTAGAATTCTCGCCCTAGAGTTCCCACGCGGGGGCTGCGGCGGTGCTTGCCGAGTGCGCGTCATGACCGGTTGCCACGCCGGTGGAGACGGTGAAGTCCCACGGGTCGGTGTTCAGTGCGGACAGCTTCGTTTCGATGGTGAAGCCGCGCTCAGCGAGCAGGGCGCGCAGGCGGTTTGCCGCCGACTGTAGCCAGAGGGATTCGCTGGCGGCGTGGGAGCAATCAATCAGGGCGATGTTGCTACCGTCAACTCGTGCGGTTTCGCGGAATTCGCTGGCGGGGTGGTGGCGCAGGTCGGCGGTAATGTACACCTGCGCGTCGGTGGCGCGCACAGCGTCAAAGAGGGAGTCACCGGCACCACCGCAGAGGGCGACGCGGCGGATCGGCTGGTCGGCGCGTCCGGCGATGCGCAGGCCACCGGCGGTCGCGGGCAGTGCCGCAGCGAGGCGTTCTGCAAGCTCCTTGAGGGTGACTTCTTCGGGCAGGGTGCCGAGGCGACCGGTGCCTACCGCGTGTTCCTGCTCGTCGAGCACCTGGGTTTGCGCTTCGGTGAGCGGTTCGCGGTCAATCAAGCCGATAGCGTCACAGAGTGCTTCGTTCACGCCTTCAACGGCGGCATCTGCGTTGGTGTGCGCGCCGAGCAGGCCGCATCCGCCTTCGATGAGGGTATGCAGAACGTTGCCCTTGTAGTCGCTGTCGGGGATGAACTTTGCGCCGCGGAGCAGCAGCGGGTGGTGGGTGATGAGTAGCTGCGCGCCTTCGGCTACGGCTTCTTCGGCGGTGGCGGTGAGGGCGTCTACTGCGAAGAGGACGGTGCTCACTTTGGCGGCGCCACGTCCGGCGACGAGGCCGGAGGCGTCCCATCCGGCGGCGAGCTGCGGCGGGAAGAGCGTGTGGAAGGCGTCAACGACTTCTGCGAGGGTGGGGGTTTCTAGTTTTTCAGTCATACCTCTATTGTGGCAGGTGGCGCGGCGGCAACTCGGGAATATTGTGCAGCCCTGCAGTGTTCTTCAGGTAGTGTGGATTTATAGTTCGAGGAGGAATCATGACTGATGTTGTTCTTGCCGGCGGCTGTTTCTGGTGCCTGGATGCGGTATACCGCCAGTTCCGCGGGGTTGAGGAGAGCGTCTGCGGCTACACGGGCGGCGATACTCCCGACCCCGATTATCGTTCGGTGTGTTCGGGTGCGACCGGGCATCAGGAGGCGCTGAAGCTCAGCTTTGACCCGCAGGTGATTGACCTGGATACGGTGCTGGATATTTTCTTCACGAGCCACGATCCGACCAGCTGGGATCGTCAGGGTGCGGATACCGGTTCGCAGTACCGTTCGGTGCTTTTCTACGCGGATGAGCAGCAGCGTGAGGCGTTTGAGCGTGCGGTGGCGCGTGCTCAGCAGCTGTACTCCTCCCCCATCGTTACGGAGATTAAGCCCCTGGGCGTGTTCTATGAGGCTGAGGAGTATCACCAGAATTATTACGCGTTGAACCCGGCACAGGGTTATTGCGCGTTTGTGGTGAGCCCGAAGGTGGCTCATGCGCGCCGTAATTTTGCGCATCTGCTCCGCTAGGTTGCACGCCCCTCCAGGTGTTTTGCCCCGCGGCTGTTGTTCTTTCTTCGAAAATATTCGGAATAACGGCCGCGGGGTTTCTTCATGCGTGCCCAGTTCTCCCAAGCTATTTGCTATTCACATGTGCTTTAGGGTTGCTATAAGGTGCGCCCGGTATGATGGGGGTGTCGACTCACTCCCCCCTCATCTGTTGACCTCTTCGAAAGACTGCTGATGACTAGCTCTTCTTCTAAGTCCATCGCTTTGAGCCGCCGCGCCGTGTTGGGTGTGGGCGGTGTTGGTCTTGCCGCTGTGGTGTCTGCGTGTGCGCGTACGGTGCATCCGCCGGCTGATACTGCCGCCTCTGAGTCAGCGAGCGCGAGCCCGGCTGCTTCGCCGGCGTTGCCGTCTGCGAATAAGTCGTATCAGGGTAAGGTCACCTTCGATAACTTTGAGAAGAACGGCGAGTATGTTCCTGCTACGGCTGAGCAGAAGGCGCAGAACGTACCCAAACCGATCATGCCGGAGAAGGTGCAGGAGCTGAGCGTTGACGGTATTTATGCGCTGATTGGCTATTGGATTTCTAGTTTTAATTATTTGGCGCTGACGGGTGATATTGAGCCGTTGAAGAAGACGGATCCGATCAGCGATTACTATAAGGAGCTTGAGCCGATGGTTAAGCTCTATGAGACGGGGCGCGGCTGGATTTATGACACGAGTGAGCCGATGTCTGTGTACCTGTTGACGGATACTCCCACGCAGATTGAGGGTGACCGTATTCGTTATTTCTGGCGTGCTCGTTCCCTGGTTGATCAGAATGCGAAGAGGCATCTGACCGAGGGCGATAACCGCGATAAGTCCCTTGTGGGGGCTGAGGATTCTCAGGGTCAGGCGATGCGGATTGTTGTGGAGTATAAGGAGGGTGCTTGGTTTATGAGCACTCAGAAGGATAAGGATGCTGGTAAGAGCTCGGATTCTGCGAGCCCCTCGGCTTCCTAGTGCACTAATTGCAGCTTTTTGGGTTTATTCTACTCAAAAGTATATGAATAGCAACATTTGATAGTCATTCACGCACTTTAGGGTATGATAGGGGTGTCAACTCACTCTATTTCCTTTGTTGACCTCTTTTGAAAGGCCAATTATGATGAGCCCTTCCCCCATATCTACCCGTGTGAGCCGCCGCGTAGCACTGGGCGCGACCGGCACCGGTGTGCTGGCTGCACTGACTGCGTGTGCTGGTAGTATCCGCCCGCTGGCTGATGGCTCAGCGTCAAGCCCCGCTTCCGGTTCTGCTAGTGCATCCGCGAGCGCTTCAGCTAGCGCCTCACCCAGTGCTTCGGCTAGTACTTCGGCATCTGCTTCTTCCAGCAAGTCCTATAAGGGCTTCGTAAAGTTTGATAACTTCGAGAAGAAGGGCGAGTACGTTCCGGCGACCGCCGCTCAGAAGGCACAGAACGTGCCCAAGCCCCTCGCCCCGGCGAACATGAACGAAGATAACGTTGATGGCATGTATGCGTTCATTGGCTACTGGCTGGCAAGCTTTAACTATGCGCTAATGACCGGTGATACTGAGCCGATGAAGAAGGCTGACCCTGCAGATGTGTATGTGAATGGTCTGCAGGAACTTACGATCATGTACGAGAACGATCTGGGCTGGATGTACGGTACGGATACCCCGGTTACTCTTGAGCTGACTAGTGGTTCACCGAAGAAGGCGTCCGGTAAGGGTACCCGTTACGACTGGCCGGCATACATGAACTACAGCGCCGATGCGAAGATTCACATTGAGGGCAAGTCTGACCAGCCCTTTAAGACCGCTTCTAGCCCGAATGGCAAGCTGGCGAAGGTTGCCGTGGAATACAAGGACGGTAAGTGGATTATGCTCACCGGCGATGAAGGCTCTTCTTCGTCGGCTTCCGCTTCTTCCTCTAGCTCTTCTTCTGTCTAGGCCCCACCATATCGGTTCCGGTCTAACGGTTTGAGGTAGGCTTCTCCCCCGCCTGCGGTAATGCACCGTGGGCGGGGTTTCTTTGTGCCGAAACTCTGCGAAAATTCTGCCGTAACTCTGCGGAACCCCAGGGTAGGAAACCCAGGGAACACCCAGGGGAAAACCCAGCGGATGTTCGGGGTCGGAGGAGGGGCGCTCGGGTACGCTTAACGTATATACATTGACGTACTACATGTGGTCTTTACCTGCAGGTTGTGAGCTTCGTGCTGACGGCTTTGGGGGTGAAGGATCCAACGAAGGACTTCCGATGACTACTTTCTTCACTCGACGTACTGCCCTGGGTGTTGCCGTTGCTGGCGCGCTTTCTGCGTTGACTGCGTGCGCTAGCGATATTCGCCCGC
>NZ_KV802668.1:233094-241289 GCF_001810775.1 Rothia sp. HMSC062H08 | reverse complement strand
ACTGCGTGCGCTAGCGATATTCGCCCGCTGGCCGACAGTACCGGCTCGGCTTCTCCGTCGGAGGCGGCGACCGCCTCCGAAACTGCTTCCGCCGCAGCGTCTGCGAGCGCTTCTCCTTCGGCGTCTGAGAGTGCTTCTGCGAGTGCTTCTGCCGCTTCGGGTCTTCGCTCTTCGGGCAGGAAGTATAAGGGCATCATCACTTTCGAGAATTATGTGGAGAACGGCAAATATGTTGCGGCGACCGCTACGAATCCGGCTGAGAACGTGCCGAAGCCCGCGCCTCCTGAGAACTTCAAGGAGCACAGTGTTGATGGTGCGTACGCTTTCTTGAGTTTCTGGCTGGCGAGCTTGAACCATTTGATGATCACGGGTGACCCGGAGCCCATTGAGATGGTTTACTACAAGGGCTACGGCTGGGAGAAGTATCAGAGCACAATCAAGCTGTATGCCTCGGGTGCTGGTTGGGTGTACGGTACGGAAACTCCGTATATTGTTGAGCTACTGACTGATGCTCCTCGAGCGGTGCCCGGCAGCAATAACACTGCCTTCATTTGGGAGGGCCTCGCCCATATGGACCCCAAGATGATACGGCATTATAGGAATCAGCCTGAGAAGGCGACAAGCGCTGAAGAGTCGAAGAAGAAGGTGGCGAGGTTCCGTCTGGAGTACAAGGACGACAAGTGGGAGCTGTCTAGCGCCGCTTAGTTGCCGTCTGGCGGAGGGTTTCCTCTCGTGGTGATTTTTCATGTTATAAGACCCCGCACCTGGTAAAACGCTGGGTGTGGGGTCTTAATTTTCTGAACACTTGAGGTGGTCGCGGGGGCTAGGTGGTGGCTCTCGGGTAACCTTAAAAATATATACATTGACGTACTGATAGGTCTGTACGGGGTGCGCATGCCCGCCACGGTGTGTGGCGTGATTTGCTCTGTATTGGCTCCAACGAAGGGCTTCCGATGACTACCTTCTTCACTCGACGTACTCTCCTGGGCGTGGGTGCGACCGGTGTTCTTGCAGCGCTGACTGCGTGCGCTAGCGATATTCGCCCGCTGTCGCAGGGTTCCGGCGGTTCCTCTGGTTCGGCTTCTAATGCTGCTTCTGGCGCTACTTCTGGCGCGGCTTCCTCTTCTGTGAGCGCCTCGGCGTCACCTTCTCCTACCGATGATCACACGCCCGGCTCATACGTGGGCCCGATTAAGTTCAATAACTACGAGCGGAGCGGCACCTACATTCCGGCGAGTGCGGAGGCGCCGGCGCAGAACGTGCCGAAGCCTCTTATCCCGGAGAAGATGAAGGAGAACAGCCCCGAGGGTGCTTACGCTCTGATGGGTTATTGGCTTGCTTCCCAGAATTATCTGATTCTGACCGGCGATGTTGAGCCGCTGATGAAGGCGGATCCTGCGAAGGCTTTTTTGAGGAACTCTAGGACCATGATTAAGCTCTACGAGTCGGGTCTGGGTTGGATTTACGGTTCGGATCAGCCGTACAAGATTGAGATTGCGGAGAATGAGCTTCAGCCGGTTGCTAATAAGCCGGACCGTTACGAGTGGCTTGTGACCGTCGCGTATGACGCTGCCGCTAAGTACCACATTGAGGGTGAGCCTGATGCGACTATCGTTGAGGAGGAAAAGACGATTCCTCGCACGACGAAGTTCATCATGGAGTACAAGGAAGGCATGTGGCGCATGCTTTTGAACAACGATAGTTAGTTTCCCTCATCTTCTGATACGCACTACTTAAGGATTTTTCATGGCAGCTTTTCTTTCTCGACGTGCCGCACTAGCAGCTGCTACCGGTGCTGGCGCGGCTGCGGCGCTGACAGCTTGCGCTAGCGATATCCGTCCGCTGGCTGATAGCTCCGCCTCCGGTGAGGCTTCGGCCAGTGCCAGCGCTTCTGAGTCTGCGAGCCCTTCTGCTAGCGCCTCTTCGGGTGGTTCTTCTGAGAAGTCCTATCTGGGGCCGGTAAAGTTCGACAACTATGAGAAGAAGGGCGAGTATATCCCTGCGGATGAGACGCATAAGGCGCTGAACATGCCTAGGCCTCGACCGCCGGCAAATATGTACGAGAATACTGTTGATGGAGCTTACGCGGCCTATAGTTTTTATGAAGCAAGCCTCAACTACTTAGTACTTACCGGTGATGTTGAACCGTTGAAAGAAGCTGATCCTGTTGGCAAGGACGTCAAAGCTTTTCAAGGTTATGTAACTGTATACGAAACCAATGAGGGATGGTTTTACGGTTCGGAGAAACCGGTTCAAACTGAGATGCTAACCCCCCGGCCTGAAAAGGCATCAGGTAGCGACACCCTCTATATTTGGCCTATCAGATTTGTTAGGGATCCTAATGCGATGTCTCGCATTGAAGGGCGAGCAGATGAGCCTATGTTCCCTAGTAAGGCTTTGACTCCTGACCACGCCAAGCTGAAGTTGTCCTATAAGGACGGTAGATGGTTTTATGCCGCCACTAAGGGCGGCGAGCAGAGCACTCCAAGCCCAAGCGCTAAAGCATCGACTGAGGCTACCCCTAATAACGCCTAGAGCATCTTTGCAGAGTTCACCTTAGGGGTGAGGATCTACCTCACTTATAGGGTTAATAAGCTCCAGAGCTTCATCCCTTACCCTACTTATCATTTAAGGATTTTTCATGGCAACTTTTCTTTCTCGACGTGCCGCATTAGCTGCTGCTACCGGTGCCGGCGCGGTTGCAGCACTGACTGCTTGCGCTAGCGATATTCGCCCGCTGGCTGATAGCTCCGCCTCCGGTGAGGCTTCGGCCAGTGCCAGCACTTCTGAGTCTGCGAGCGCATCCGCCTCGGCATCTGCTTCAGCGACTGAGTCTGCTAAGAAGTCGTACAAGGGCACGGTGAAGCTCGACAAGTACGAGAAGAACGGCGAGTACGTTCCTGCCACGGCTGAGAAGAAGGCGCAGAACGTGCCGAAACCTATTGTTCCGGAGAAGATGAACGAGGCAACCATTGAGGGCATGTACGAGTTCCTCAGCTACTGGGTGGCAAGCTTCAACTACATGTTTATGACCGGTGATTACGAGCCGCTCAAGAAGGCTGACCCGTACTCCCGCTATGCGAACGAGGGCAGCAATGCTGTTATCATCTACTCTTCCGGCAGGGGCTGGGTATACGACACGGATACGCCGGTTACCGTTCAGCTTCTGACCGACGCCCCGAAGAAGGTCGCGGGCGGACCCAACCGCTACGATTGGCTCGGACGCATCATCTATGACCCCAACGCGAAGATCCACATTGAGGGTCAGGACCCCGCTCCCCTAGTCGATGGATCCACTAAGAGCGAGGCAACCAACTTCGCGGCGGACTACAAGGACGGTGCGTGGTACATGCTCAGTGATGAGGATGCTGATGCATCCTCTTCCGAGAAGAGCAGCGCTAGCGCCTAAAACCCGCCTCTAAGCGGCTGGTTCTAAAAGTGAGGGAAGCTCTCGAATGCAGTTGAGGCTGCGTGCGGGAGCTTCCCCTTTTTGTTTGCATGGCCTGCGTACGGTCGTGTTGAACTGTTCCCGCAGACGAGCAGGTGCAGGCTTTGAATGTGTCAACAAACCTGCTCGGGTACGCTTAAGAGCACAGAACAAACTATTGAGGGGTTCTCATGCCTACCTTCGTTACCCGACGCGCTGCCCTGGGCATTGTTGCCGCTGCCGCGCTCGCCTCCTTGACTGCCTGCGCCAGCGATATCCGCCCGCTGGAGGACCCGAGCGTAGTTGACCCGATGCGCCCCTACAAGGGCGAGCTGAAGTTCAATAGCTACAAGTCCACCGGAACGTACCGCCCTGCAAGCAGCACGAAGAAGGCGGAGAACCCGCCTATACCCACCCCTCCCGTGAACATGAAATCGAAGACGACCTCGGGCATGTACGCAGCTATAGGCTACTGGGTTGCGTCCCTGAATTATCTGACGGTTACAGGCGACGACACGCCGTTCAAGGCCGTGGACATGGATGTCATCTACGTGCGGAAGATGGAAGCATACGTAGAGTTGTACAAGAAGAATGAGGGGTGGATGTACGGCACCGAGACGCCGCTCGTGGCTGATCTGACCGAAGAGACCCCGCAGAAGGTTGACGATGAGCAGTACCGTTGGAAGGGTGTTGCCCGTAGCCATAAGGATGCTGTTCTCCATTACGTGCCCGAGGACAGGGACATTCGTCTGGCTGAGACGAGCGGTGACTCCAGCGACGATGAGGTCACTTTTGTGTTGAAATACCGAAACGATGCGTGGATGGTCACCGTTGAGACGAAGAGTTCCTCGACGACTTCTCCCGGATCCTCGGGCGGAAGCGATTCTGGCCTCAACGTTTAGGATGCGGTAGCGCGGCAAAGCGGCAGCATCAGAGGATGATGACACTTTCCCCTAGTAAACGGCACTTTTCGTTAGCTAACGTATCTTTTGTAGCATTTTCCAAGGTTTAACAACAAAGAAATCATAAAAATACCCAAATACACTAAGGTACCCTGAAATAGATACACCGATAATCTATTGAAGGGTACCTTATGTCCACCTTCGTGACCCGACGCGCCACCTTTGGCATCGCCGCCACCGCCGTGCTCGCCTCCTTGACTGCCTGCGCCAGCGATATTCGCCCGCTCAGCGACCCGAGCACGCCCGAGGAACAGCGCTCCTACAAGGGCGAGCTGAAGTTTAACAGCTACGAATCACGCGGCACCTACGTTCCCGCGACCAGCTCGAAGAAGGCGGAGAATCCGCCCAAGCCTATTCCTCCTGCAAAGATGAGGGCCAAGACGACAGAGGGCATGTACGCCGCCATAAGCTTCTGGTTGGCTTCTTTCAATTACCCTATGATTACCGGCGACATTGAGCCGTTTAAGGCTGTGGATATAAACCGAAACGATATCTACAAGGCCGAACCTTTCGTCGAATTTTATGAGAAGAACACTGGCTGGGTGTACGGTACTGATGCGCCATTCTCAGCAGAGCTGACCGAGGACGCTCCGCAGAAGGTTGACGAACAACAGTACCGCTGGCTGGGTGTTGGCCGGTATAACAAGGAAGCAAAGATTCACTACACAGATGGCAGGGAACTCACCATGGCTTCATTGAGTAGCGGCCCCGGTGATTATGAGTTCTTCTTTATCTTGGAGTATCAGGATGGCGCCTGGACGGTTCGGAATGAACCAGCCAAACTTACAACGAGCTCACCCAGCTCAAGCGCGAGCAGCTCCGGCACCTCCATTTAGAACCCCGGTCATATCGTAGTCGTGCAAAAATCTCTGTGCCCCGTGTTTTTCGTCATCTACCGCCGCTTTTACGGCGTTGAAGGCGCACACAACATTGGGCTGGCCGCTCCCCTGCGATATTCTGGAATTAGTTCAATACCGGCACATACTTTATTCACCTCAGAAAGAGCCCCATGTCTACCATGTATACCCGCCGCACCGCCCTGACCGCACTGGGCCTGGGCACCGCTGCACTTCTTGCCGCATGTTCCTCAAAGTCCTCCGAATCTTCAGCAACCGCGAGCGCATCCGCACCCGAGTCTTCGGCATCCGCGAGCGCTACCGCATCCGTCTCCCCCACCGCGGAGGCAACCACTACCGTTGAGCCTGGCCCCAGCATGAAGGGTGAGGTCGTTCTTGCCGACTACTCCTCCACCGGCACTTTTGAGCCCGGCACCAAGGAGCACAAGGCAGTGAACGTTGCGATCCCCGTGGAGCCGGCGAAGCTGCGTGAGAACAGTGTTGAGGGTCTGCACGCGTTCATTGCGTACTGGCAGGCTACCCTGAACTACCTGCTGCTGACCGGTGACGGTACCCGCTTCACGAACATTGACCACACCGGTGACTACTCGACTGTGGCTGAGTTCTTCCAGAGCATGTACGCTTCGGAGAGCGGCTGGGTTATTGGTTCGGAGCGTCCGATGGTTCTGTCGCTGACTGCTGACCGCCCGACCAAGGACATCCGCACCGGCTACTACACTTGGGCAACCGAGATGGTGATTGATGGTGCTGAGGGTGCTGGCGTGTACAGCAAGACCAACGATCGTGTGCAGCCGCTGACCGAGGTGTTCAAGTACCCGGGCAAGCCGGTGGCTGGTCAGGTTGTGGCGCACTACCAGGACGGCACTTGGCGTATGGTGCGTCGCGCTCCAGGTACTGCGTCTGCTTCGCCGGTTCCGTCGCTGAGCCCGAGCGCTTCGGCTGAGGGTACTGCGTCTGCGGAGGCTACCACTGCTTCTGCTGAGGCATCGGCACAGTAGATTCAGATCCCCTTTATACCGCTGAGAAGCCACATGTGTTTCGAGAAGCCACCATTATGGTTGCTTTTCGAAACACATGTGGCTTTTCGCTTTTATTCTTTGCCCACCGATACAGATATAAACAAAAAGCCTTGATTCCGAAGAATCAAGGCTTTTTCCTAGTGGTGACCCCAACCGGATTTGAACCGGTGTTGCCGCCGTGAGAGGGCGGAGTACTAGGCCGCTATACGATGGGGCCGTGAGATTTACATCTCTTTTACCAGGTCTCCCTGGCAACACATATAACTATACAGAGCTTCCCAGGAACAACCAAATCGAAAAGCAGTGAATTGAGTCACATATTTTACACCGAGTGCAAGACCCTCAGCACCGGCTCTTTTACAGCTGCACCAGGCGCCCCCCCCCGCAGATAGACACAAAAATGCGCCCCGCACAGTGTACGGGGCGCATCCGCTCAAACTAGAGCAAGAAACTATGCCTTACGGCGGCGAAGCACCATCACAGCGGCACCGGCAATCAGCGCGAACGCACCGACAGCAGCCAGGCTCAGAACGTTCTGAGCACCGGTCTTAGCCAGCGAGCCCTTGCTCTGAGGCGCAGACTTGGTAGCCGAAGCGCTCACCTGAGCATCGGAGTTAGAGCCCTTAGACTGATCCTCAGACTTCACCGAAGAAGAGTTCTTCAGCGGCGCGGTCTTCGCGGTGGTTCCCAGCTGGTCGTTAGCTTCCTCAGCCTTCGACTGTTCGCCCTTAGGCTGCTCAGCTGCCGGCTTCTTTTCTGCTACAGCAGCAGATGCGGAAGGCGATGCCGAAGCATTGGTCGGGAATGCCGGCTCCTCAGCCTCATCGCGGTTATCCGCATTGCCGGCGTCCTTCGCATCATTAACAATCAGCGAAACAGCCGAATCGTAATTACGGTTGGTAGCCACGTCGGAACCAGCGGTGACAGTACCGAGCATATAGCCCTGGCTATACTGCATGGTGTTCGCGGGAACACGCAGAGTTGCGTCGAAGGAGTACTTGCCGGTGCGTGCGTTGTAGACGAACGCGCTCGCCGGAACGACGGTGGAGACCTTCTGAATATTCGCCAGTTCGCTATCGGTCAGCTTGTCGTAACCCATCGACCATTCGCCTTCCTTGACGAGGAACAGGCGAATACCTTCTGCTGGGGGCTTCTCAAAGTCGTAGCCGGACACGTGGAAGGTGTAGGGGCGGGTAATGTCGACGGTACCCTCAGCAAAGTTCAGGGTGGGGTCAATCAGCACTGCGGTAGCCTGCTTCGGGTAGCCCTGGAAGGGAACCTTAGCGGGGTTGATGGTCGCAGTGGAGGTGAACTCACCCTCAGAAACCTCAGCGTAGAACTTCACGATGGAGTTCGGAACCAGCTTCTGCTGCGAGGAAGGAACAGCCTTGCCGTTGCGATCCACGGTCGCCTTGGAGGTGTAGGTGTCGGTCATGGTGCCGTCGCCGGTCTTCGAGTTCAGCACATAGGGTACCGCCGCGGTGGTGTTAGCGATGTCCTGCTTGTCCACTGCGATGACGGAGCCGTCCGCGGTGATGGTCAGGTCGTTAGCCTTACCGCCGTTCATCTCAACCTCGCCGATCACGCGGTCGGTCTTGGCGTCAAAGATGGCGATCTTGCCGGTGCCGAAGTCGGTCACGTACACCAGGTCGCGATCCTCGTCGTTCTCCATAGACAGCGCCTGGTTGCCGAACTTGACGAACTTCTTGAACGCGCCGGTGGTCAGGTCGTAGACAGAGATACCGGAGTTAACGCCATCCACGCCCTGGGAGGAGACGTAAATTTCGTTCTCGGAGTGGTCAATGGTGACGTCAGAGGGGCGAACCTCAACGGAGGAGTTCTCGCCGCGAGTCTGAATAACCTGCTCGGTCTTGAAGGTCTTGGTGTTGATGACGAAGACCTTGCCGCCGGTGCGCTCGGGCACGTACAA
>NZ_KV802668.1:213716-232994 GCF_001810775.1 Rothia sp. HMSC062H08 | reverse complement strand
CCGCCGGTGCGCTCGGGCACGTACAACTTGTCGCCGTCAATGGTCATATTCATGCCGACGTAGCGGGTACCGCCGTTGGGGGCACCCTCCAGCTGCAGCTTAGTAACCTCAAAGGTCTTCATGTCGATAGCGGACACATAGTAGCGGCCGGTCACGAACACCTTGCCGGAGTTGTGGTCCACCAGCACGGAGCGGGGGTGTTCAATCCAGTTCGGGTCGCTCTCGGCGATACCGTGGTTAGTCCAAATCTGTTCCATGGTGTTCTGGTCGAACACGGACAGGGAGTTGTCGGTGGTGTTAGTAACCCACACGGTGCCGGACACGTCATCAACAGTGATGCCGTACGCGGAAATGTAGCCGAATTCGCCGTTCTTATCCAGCTCGAAAGGAAGCGCTGCTACTTCTTCAATCTGAAGAGTGTCTGCGTTGACACGAGCAATGGTGGAGGCGAGGTCGCCGCGTGCACCCACGCCGACCATCCAAATCTTGTTGGTCGCCTTGGAGTAGGCAACCTGGTACTGGCCGGGCAGACCCTGGGTAATCTGCGCGACGGACGCGGAGGTATCAACAACGCGGCTCAGCGATGCGGTGGAAGGAGCCGATGCGCTGGGAGTCGCGGTCTGGTTTGCGGTGTTCGGTGCTGCGAAGGAGGCAGGGATCATAGCTGCGCCAGAGATTGCGAGCGCAAGGGAGCCGACGGCGAGCCCCTTCAATGCCTTGCCCGAGGAGGGAGTGAGGTTCAATGTGTGTCCTTCAAATGTGTAACGGAAGTGCTCACATGCCGCATGCGAATGCTAACGAGACACCCGTGAATATGCGGTGACATATTCGACGGCACGAAAAGCAGAAATGCAGGTAACGCATAAATTTACCTACCTTCTAATCCTCAATGTTTTCCCAGGAAAATACAAGCAGCGACGTGGGCATGTTTTGTGTTTTTGTGAGTAATCCCCTAATTCGCCTTCAGTATCACGTGAAGGTTGAGGCGCTTCCCCGGTTTTTCCTTGCTCTTGCGGGCAAAAACCCAGGTCGCGAGGGGTATTGTGATGCTTTTATATTTACACATTAATGTAAATGTTTAGGTGAGGCGCGCCAGCGAGATTCACCACGGGTTAAACATTTTCTCGACATTCAAAACCTATATTTTTACAGGCAAGTGCACATATATAAATATTTCCTAAAACCACCTATCCAGCATTAGCCCAAGCGGGCACACAAAAGGCGGGTACCCCTCCCCCAGATTCGAAGAATCCGAAAGAGAAAATACCCGCCTTTCACGCGTTATATCGAGCGTTTAAGCCCGAGAGCTAAACGTTACGCTTTATGCCTTGCGGCGGCGCACCACCAGAGCAGCACCCGCAATCAGAGCCACAGAAGCAAAAGCAACCAGCGGCATCACAGCGTTCGCACCGGTGTTCGCCAGAGCGCCACGCGAAGAACCAGCCTGCGAGGAACCTGCGTCGCTCTTAGCTACCGAGGAGCCACCGCCCAAATTATCGGAACCACCTGCGGAGGAACCACCGTTCTTCACAGCCGAACCGGACTTATCAGCCTTCACAGCATCCGGAGCAGACTTGGAGTCCTGTGCACCGGTCTTAGCGTCAGACTTCTTATCCTCAGACTTAACGTCCTCAGACTTCTTATCTTCAGCCTTCTTGTCCTCTACCTTCGGGTCAGCAGGCTTCGGGTCAGCAGGCTTCGGGTCAGCCGGCTTCGGATCTGCCGGCTTCGGATCTGCAGGCTTCGGGTCAGCAGGCTTCGGATCTGCAGGCTTCTTGTCCTCAGCCTTCGGGTCAGCAGGCTTCGACTCCTCAGCCTTCACACCGGTCACCGTCGGGTAACCCGCAAACTGAAGCGAAGTCGGGGTGATACCCACCGGAGCTGCGCTCGCGTCGGTGTCCTTCAGGCCAACCTTGAACTTCAGAATCGAGTTAGCCTTCAGCTGCTGAACCGATGCGGGAACGTCGTTACCCTGGCGGTCCTTGGTGGGCAGGGTGGTGTACTCGCTGGCGGTGCTGATCTCGCCGGTGGTGCCGTTGAGCACGTAGGGCAGGGTCACTTTCTCGTCGCGGTCCTTCTTATCGAGGACCAGCACGGAGCCGTCCTTGAGCAGGGTCACGTCGTTTGCGGCTGCGCCGTTCATCTCGACCTCACCGATGACCTCGTCAGCGCGGCCGTCGAAGACAGCCACCTTGCCGGTACCGAAGTCGGTCACGTACACCAGGTCGCGGTCCTCATCATGCTCCAGAGCGAGCGCCTGGGTGCCGAACTTGACGAACTTCTTGAACTCGCCGGTGGTCAGGTCGTACACGGAGATACCGGAGTTGACGCCCTTCACACCCTGGGAAGATACGTAAATCTCATTCAGCGAGTGGTCCACAGCAACGTCGGAGGGGCGAACCTCAACGGTGGAATCCTCACCCTGAGTCTGGATGGTCTTCTCAACCTTGAAGGTCTTGGTGTCCACGACGAAGAGCTTGCCGCCGGTGCGCTCGGGCACGTACAACTTGCCGCCATCGAGGAACAGGTTCATGCTGATGTAGCGGGTGCCGCCGTCGGGTGCGCCTTCGAGCTGAATCTTCTCAACCTGCTTGGTCTTCAGGTCAATAGCGGAGACGAAGAAGCGACCGGTCACGAACGCCTTACCGGACTCGTGGTCAATCAGAACGGAGCGGGGGTGCTCAATCCAGTTCGGGTCGTCCTTCTTCACGCCCTCGTTGGTCCAGATGAGCTTGAGGGTCTGCTGATCGTACACTGCCACGGAGTTGTCGGTGGTGTTGGTGACCCAGACGGTGCCGTCCACGTCATCGACGGTCACGCCGTACGCGGAGGTGTAGCCGTACTGGCCCTTGTCGTTCTGCTTGACGGGCAGCTCGGCGAATGCCTCGGTCTGCAGGGTGTCTGCATTCACGCGTGCCAGGGAGGAAGCGAGGCCGCCACGTGCACCCACGGTGGGCACGAAGAGCTTGTGGTTCTTCTTGGAGTAGCCAACCTGGAACTGGCCGGGCAGACCCTGAATGATGTTTGCAACGCTACCGGATGCATCCACGGTGCGGTGTGCCTCGGTGGAGGGGGTGGTGGTGTCGGTTGCCTTGGTGGTCTTGGTGGCGGTTGCCGGGTAGCCCTGGAACTCGCGGGTTTCGGGGGTGACCTGCTTGATCTCGGAGTTGTCACCTGCGGTTGCGGTGACCTTGAACTTCAGGATGGAGTTCGCCTGAATCTCGGAGGTCTTGGCGGGAACCTCGTTGCCCTGCTTGTCCTTAGAAGGCTTGCTGGTGACCTGGCTGGAGGTACTGACGGTACCGGTGGTACCGTCGAGGACGTAGGGCACGGTTGCGGTTGCGCCAGCCTGCTTGTCCACAGCGACCACGGAACCGTTGGGCAGCACAACCAGGTCGTTTGCCTTGCCGCCGTTCATGGCGACCTCGGCAATCAGCTTGTCCGCCGCGCCGCCGTCAATCACGCCGACCTTGCCGGTGCCGAAGTCAGAGACGTACACCAGGTCATTCGCCTCGTCATTGTCCAGGGCGAGTGCCTGGGTGCCGACCGGGATGAACTTCTTGAACTCGTGGGTGGTCGCATCGTAGATGGACACGCCGGAGTTCGCGCCCTTCACACCCTGGGAGGAGACGTAGATTTCGTTCTGGGAGTGGTCAATCGCGATGTCGGAGGGGCGAACCTCACCCTCAGCGTTGCCCTTGGTGTCGAAGCTGCTCTCTACCTTGAAGGTCTTGGTGTCGATGACGAAAATCTTGCCGCCGGTACGCTCGGGAACGTACAGCTTACCGCCATCAACCAGGATGTTCATGCTGATGTAGCGGGTGCCGCCGTCGGGTGCGCCTTCGAGCTGGATCTTCTCAACCTGCTTGGTCTTCAGGTCGATAGCGGATACGAAGAAGCGGCCGGTCACGAACGCCTTGCCGGACTCGTGGTCAACCAGAACGGAGCGGGGGTGCTCAATCCAGTTCGGGTCGGTCTCTGCGATACCCGCGGTGGTCCAGACCTGCTGCATCGTTGCCTGATCGTACACGGACACGGAGTTGTCGGTGGTGTTGGTAACCCAGACGGTACCGTCTACATCGTCAACGGTGATGCCGTAAGCTGCGTCGTACTGGTAGCCCTTGTCGTTCTTGACGATGGGCAGCTCGGCGACTGCCTCAATCTTCAGGGAGTTCGCGTCAATACGAGCGATAGTAGAAACGTGCTTGTCGCGGTCAGCGGTGCCCGCAACCCAAATCTTGTTGGTCTTCTTGGAGTATGCGACCTGGAACTGACCGGGCAGGCCCTGGGTGATCTTTGCCATCGCCTTGTCGGTGATGGTGCGAGCGTCAGTGCTCTGGCTTGCCGCCGGGGTGGAGTCTGCCGCGAACGATGCGGGGATGGTGGCAACGCCGGAAATTGCCAGTGCCAGCGATCCAACGGCGAGGCCCTTGAATGCCTTGCTTGAAGCGAGGTTCATATGTATGTCCTTTTTCGTGGGTGGTGTGTGAAGGTGCGTCTCTCCCCCACCGATGGGTGGTGAGGCGCCGCGTTTTTCCTGCTCTTTGGTGTGGGTTTCATGGGCCCACGAGGAAGGAAACTAGTCTTCACACAGTATTAAGTAAGGCAACCTTTAACTTACCTTCTAGGTAATACTTACTTAGCGCACAGGATTTTGCAAGATTTTAGGCATATATAACGCAAAATTTCATATGCCAGGCACAGCCTGTCACTAAAACTCCCCGAGAAGCGGCAATACGGGACATGGCAAAACCCCCGCCTCCAGCAAAAGCCAGAAGACGGGGGTTCCACACACCCCAACAGACGGTGCCGAGGTGACTAAAAATTAGGAGACATACGAGAAGTCAGTGAACAGCAGGTTCTGCAGCTTGTAGCGGCGAATGAAACGAGCCAGCTCCGCGCGAGTAGTCGGCGCGGTCGGGTTGAACACACCCGAAGAATCCAGCACGATATCGTTCGCGCCAGCCCACGCAACGTAACGGTGCAGAGTACCGGCACCGAGCACGTCGCGGAAACGAGAACCAGCAGCCTCGTTCATTTCAGTCAGCTGAACCTCCGCGTTGTACTGGAACAGCGCAGCCGCCAGCTCCTCGTGAGAAACCGGTGCGGTCGGGTCAATCTTGTCGCCACCAGTGAGCGGCTCGGTAATCTTGCGGTCACGAGCCCAGTGCAGCGCGTTCGCGGTCGGGCGGCCTGCCGCATCCGCAAAGGGTGCAACATCCGAGTTTTCGCTCACGCCAGCGTGACCTGCAGCGTGGTTCAGCAGAGCAATGAGCTCCTCACGGGTCACAGGGCGGTCCGGCTCAAACGCGCCAGACTGCGGGTTCGGCATCAGCCACTTCTTCTGGTTCGCCATGCGGATATCCTCAGCGAACGGGTGGCTATCCGGAACGTCCTCGAAAGAGGTCTTCAGGATCTTAGTCTCAGCCACGGGAATGCGCGCAGCAATCTGGTGGGTAACCTCCTGACCCCACGGGTCGGAGCAAATATCCAGCTGCAGGGCGTGCTCGACACCCTCACCCTGCATCAGCTCGATGGGGAACTGGTCGCTACCGCTGAAGCTGTCAGCGTCACCGTCAAATTCGGGGGTGAGCGGCCAGGAGCGCAGAGTTTCGAAAGAGTCGTTACGAACGTAGCCGTGGCGTACGGTCAGGGTGGTGCCTTCGGTGAGGAATTCGCGCAGACCGTGTGCAGTGTAGTTGACGGTCATACCGGTTTCAGTGATGGTGGCACGCTGAATAACGAGGCGCGGGCCTTTAGTTTCCTCGGTTGCCGGGGCAAGGTTTGCGGGAGCTTCGTCAGCCTGAGCGGCCTGTGCCTGCAGGGTCAGTGCGCCTGCAGCGGCGGCAGCGGAAGCACCCTTTACGAAGAATCGTCGTGAGAGTCGATGGGTAAGCAAGGGCATGATTGTCCTATTCAGTTCTTGTTTGAGTTGAGTGAGTTACGGGTGGCAGGATGCGCGGACAGCGGCGTAAACGGTGAGTGAGGCCGATACGTTGGGTTCCCTCCCCTGTGTGCGTGAGTGAGACGTAGCATACCGGGGTGCGGGTGTCTGTCGGGCGGATGCGCGGTGAGTGAGACCGGCACGGTTCCCTGACCCAGTCATCTAGCGTACCTTAAGGTCCCCTTTAAAGCGAAGACGAAACGGCGGTGATTTTACGCCCATTTTCGGTGTTCAACGAAGTAGGGGCGTTATCTGGCAAAGTTTGCCGGAAGTTGGTATGGGTTTTTGATGGGGTGATTTTGAATTACCCAATGCCGCGGTGTTCCGAGATGTGGAATATGTGGGTTTCTGAAGTTTTATGTGTGACACGCCAATTCAACCCCTTTTCAAAGAGTTATAGTTATTGGTACCCTATCACTGTTCCTATATTCTCAACAAAGGAGTTACCCATGGAGGCCAAGGAATTCTCAATCGAGAAGGCCCTCCTCTTCTTCGCCAAGTCCAAGTACGCCGACATCTTCGGCGTGGCACTGGTTATCGCCATCGCAATCGCCTCAGGATACCTGGGCACCAGCCTCGCTAAATACGTCGACTGGGGCCCAATCACGAACTTCATTCCCCTCGGCGTAATTTCCGTGATTAACGTGGGTATTTCAATGATGTCTACCCGCCTGACCGGCCGCCTCTCAAACATCGGCAACGTGCTCGGCATTATTAACACGGCACTGTCTGGCGCGATTGATTACATTCTGGGCAACAAGGCAGCAATCATCACCTACCCGGTCACGTTCATCGTGTACACCTTCGCGATTCGTAGGTGGCAGAACTCCGAACGCGGCAAGGCGATGGAACCGCCGACCGGCAAGAAGGGCCAGCTGATTATTAGCGGCATTGTGGTCGGTTCGTTCGCGTTCTCCCTGATTGCGAACTATGTCGGTTACTATCTGATTGCGAACAATGTCGGTTACGATGGCAAGACCTCGTTCCTGTTCTGGATCACGACCGCAGTGTTTGGCCTGTCCCTGTCAGCGAACATTCTGAACGCACTGAAGCTGACGATGCAGTGGCAGTTCTGGTTCGCGTACAACACCGTGCAGTGCATCAAGGCGCTGACTCAGGGCAACTTCGCGAACGTCGGCAAATACATTTTCTACATCATCAACAGCGTGGCAGCGCTCCTGCTGTGGACCCGAAGCGGCACCGCAGCCAAGGGTACCGTGGCGGTGGCGTAAAGGGCAGTTCCCTAGCGCACCAGCTACCGCATATCCACCCAGCGATATGTAGACACTCATAATAAGTAGAGGGAGGGGCCCTCCGGCAATACGACCGGAGGGCCCCTCCTCTGCATTGTGCGGGCATATTTGCCCGCTCCTATAAGCGGCTAGGTTAGCCCAGCGGAATCGCGCTACCCTTCAGAACCTGACGTTCAGGAGCCGAGTCACTACCCACCTTCGCGATGGGGAAAGCAACAAACGCCTGAACGCCCTTCTCACGAAGAATCGCCTTCTCATCCGCCAGCTCGGACACGAAAATGTCAGAGCTCAAGGAACCGCGTTCCATCGCCTTACCGACCTCGTCAACCACCCTACGGTAGGGGTGGCTGCGCAGCACGGTTCGCAACCGGGCAGGCGTAACCCTTCCGGAGGATACCGGAAGAACCATGAGCCGCGGGTGCAAAGCGTTGTACGGGTACGCACCGGGGGTTACACCAATCCGGTGGATCTGGTGAATCACCGGGAAGTTCGCAATACCCACCAGCGCGCAGAAGGCGAGCGCGGTATCGGTCGGCTGCGGGACGGTGAAACCGGTTCCGGTTCGAGAATCCGGCTTCTTATCCAGCGAGTCGTGCAGGGTTTGCCCGGTAATACCGCTGAGCATCGCGGAAGGTTCCCAGGTTGCCAGGTCCGCGCACATCAAACGCAGACGGTCCTTGACGAACTCCTGACCCTTGTTGCGAGTTTTCATCTCCCAGCGGGATGCACCGTGGTCGGGGCGAGGGGCCTTGGCTTCAAAACGCCAGTATGCCGGTTCACCCAGGCCAGAGATCCAGAGCAGGGACAGCAGGTCGTCACGTTCCATCAGCGCATCCAGATGAGCCTGTCGGGTCTTCTGGTGAGAAGCCCAGTCGTCCGGGTACTTCTCCGCGTCAATTCCGCGAATACGCGGTGAGAACGGGGAGAAAACAGCGGTTTCCTTACCCGCGCCGTAGGACTGGTCAACGTTCACCCAGCTGTCTTCAGCGGCCAGGGAAGAAACGTAGGAGTGCACGCACTCGGCAATTTCTTCTTCTGACACGCCTTCAGCATGCATTTGGGCGCGCGGCTGGCCTTCCTGAGACCAACCTACAGTGACGGTTCCGGGGTGCTTCTGCTCAACCATCAGGGACAGCCCGTAGAGGGCAAAATGGGTCAATGCCGAGGTGTAGTCACCGGCAATAGTCAGCGTTGCCATTAGTGTCCCTCCCGTGAAATCTGAGCGTCTGCTGCGCGTTCGACGGCCTCAAGGTAGGCGGTAGCGTACGGGCCGTAGGTGCGGCTCGTCTGCTCCATGAGGTTGTCCCAGTAGCCGACGTTGAAGAGTCGGTTCGCCTGTTCCTTGAGCGCTTCGTAGTCCAGCCCCTCGGGCAGGTAGCCTTCCTTGAGCAGGAAGTCTGCGTCGTGGGCGAAGGAGAACCGGCCGTGACCGTGACTGCAACCGATGATGCGCAGCACCAGGTCGCGGTGCTCCCCCACCTTTTCGGGCGAGGCGGCAACCATAAGCGCGGACAGCTGCTCGTGACGCCAGCCCCTCGGCAGGGCGCTACGGCTACGGGCACGGTACGCCTCTGCCACGGAACGGCGGCCACTCTTCGCGAGCGCGCCCGTCTCCGCATCTGCACCTAGCATCTGCTGGAAGCGCAGGTCGCGTTTGCCCTCGTCGTGGTACTTTGCCGCCAGTTCCAGTGCTTCGGAGAATTCCGGTGCCAGGCCGAGGTTCTCGGCAATCTGGCGGGTACGCTCAGCAACATCGTTCTGGTGGTCGTCCAGAAGAACGGGATCGGTCGGGGCCAGCTCCTGAGCGATATCGGAACCTTCAACAGACTTTTTGTCGTCGGTCACGTCGGCGTACCAGGCGATAACTTCCTGACCGTCCTCAGCCTCGGTAGTAAGTTCAGAAGCAATCCTCGTCTCACTGCCCGAACTTTGGCTGTCGAGCAGCTCCGCTACTTCTTCGGGCGAGAGACCCAGGTATTCCCTGAAGTCTTTCTCACGGTCCGCGCACTTCTCGTACACGTAGAGCTTGATGCCCTTGGGGAAGGGCACAGCCTCCAGCTTGTCCTTCGTGGAGGGAAGCTCACGCTGAGTCACGGCAATACCCTGGTTCGTGAACGGAACACTGCCCGTGTCAAGAAGCAGGACGTCACCGGGGGCCAACGACTGGTTGCTCTCATCGCCATGCTCAGCGTCCTGCCACAGGGAAATTTCACCCTGACGGTAAAGGAACTTACGCGGCTTCACGCCGTGCTCATCCTGGTAGTCCAGAATCTCCTGGAGAATCTTCAGATTCGCGGGGAAGGTTTCCCGGTCGCTCGGTGCGAAGTAGCTGGTCTTGAGAATCTCCATGGCGGCAGAAGTGTTGCTCGGCAGGTTATCGCGCACAATAACACCACCCATTGCGGTTTCTGCATCCAGGGAGTCGTGCAGCCACAGGTCAAGGTCCGGCTCATCGTAGGGATTCTCGTCGGTACGCGAGAATTCCAGCAGGTCAGGCCATTCCGGGCGCTGGTAGAGCAGGCGCTCCGGGGAGGACTGTACCGGCGGGTTCTTGACCATTGCGGCGGGGTTCACCGACGGGTTCTCAGCACCGTTGAGCGCTTCGAGCCATGCATACGCATTGCTCAGGTCGACCGCTTTGTAGGGCGGCGCGTCCTTCTTTACCGAGTCACCGCTTGCAGGCTCAATAACGACGACCTTGGAATCCGTACGGTGGCCCAGACGGTTAACACGTCCGAAGCGCTGTGCCAAGGAGGAAGCCGGCGCTAGCTCGGTCACCAGGTCAGCAAAGTCAACGTCAATGCCGACTTCGAGAGTCTGGGTGGCCACAACAACCTTCACGGACTTATCGCCTTCGGTAGTGAAGAGGTCGGGGTGCAACTTTTTCAGGTCGTACGGGCGCATGCGTCCTACGAGAAGCTGAACTTCATCCTTTCCAAGCACCTTATCCTTGGCGAGTGCTTCCTTGATAGAGATAGCCGTCCGCACATGGTTGACGATACAACCGACAGTGTCGACTACCTCCGATCCTTCACCAACCCCACGGCGGGCGAGGAACTCCTTAATAACCCCCACAGCGGCGTTCACGGTCGCAGCGTTACCGGGCTTGCCATCCCACTTATCAATGGGGCGAAGCACCAGTTCCTTATGCGAGTAGACACGTTTGCGCAGCTCTTTATCATTCGGGCTATCGAGAGCCTCAATGTCAACGCCCAGGGTGGTCGATTCGCTGTCCTCAGTTGAGGGAGTAGCGGTCGTCTCGACCACCTGCAGGGTGGGAACGCCCAGGTTGACCTCGCGCTTCTGCAGCTCGGCAATACGCTGAGTGGTGTGCAGCAGCTGACGGTTCATGTGAGCCTCGTCGAGCACCATGACGGTGTCCATGGCCAGCAGGGCAGTCTCACGCGGGCGGGCAGCCTTGGTGCTGCCGTAGCCGCGGAAGAGCGCTCGCGAACCGTACATGTCGGGAGTTGCGGCAATGATTGCGCAGGCCGAAATATCGGTCACTGGCAGGGCGCGGTTCGAGAGTTCGCCACGGATGTGGCCAACCTCGAAGGGCCCGATCCCCTGCCCATCGTTGCGGGTCTGGAAGCTCTGGAGAGCTTCAGCAACCCTACGCAGAATACCGGGCTCGCCGGATTCATCAGCGAGCGCATCCTTCAGATCGCCGAGAATCTTGTCGGCACGGGTTGCCTGGCTGTCGACCAGCGCGCGGCGTCCCACGGTCACGCAGAGGCGACGGGGAACGCGCGGCGCGGCGCCAACCGCTGCGAGCGCATTCGCGAAAAGGTGGATATCAACCACGGAGGACTTACCGGAGCCGGTCGGTGCGTTAATGCGTTCCGGCCATACACCGTGCTCGCAAATGTGGTCGAGCACCTCTTCCTGCCAGCTGAAGGGCGCGTACCCTCCATTGAGTGCGGCAAAGAAGTCACCGAACTCATCACGAGTGATGGAGGGTAGCGCAGTAGTGGGGCTAGTCATGCTCTTCCTCCTTCTTGCGGCGGTCGTATTCTTCGGTGGGCACGTCGAACGGAACCAGCAGGCCGCCGCCCATGTGGCGGGACTGGCCGATGGCTACGAGGGTCGTGTCCGTTGCCAGGTTGCCGAGGTCTACAATGCCGCGCCACGGTTCTGCGGGCAGAGTGCGGGGTAGCTTGTAGGCGTAGGCGGCGGGGTTCTGGGTTACACGGTGTGCTTCCAGTACCTTAGCCTCAGCCTTTTTAGCGACCTGGTCCCTCAAGTTGCGAATTCGTTCGCGTGAGGTTTCAGCCTCGGGCGCTTCGAAGCTGTCACGCCACACGTAGGCCATGGAAAGCAGAGCGGCGTCAGCGAAGGTCCAGGCCTTCGTCTCAGCCTTCTTCGGGCGGTTGAAAACGCGCGATTCGGGAACGGCCGCGCAGAGGGTACGCCACAGACGCTTGTACCCGGTCTTGGGAGCATCCCAGAAACCCTGTGCGGGCAGGCGCTTCTGACGAAGCTTCACGGTCAGTCGGGGGAAGTCCTGAGCGTAGAGAGTTTCTACGCTCCTGAGAGCGATACCGAGTTCTACTGCCTCATCGGTCGGGGCGCTTGCCGGGACCAAGACGAGCAGGACTCCCCTAGACTTCACCTCACGACGCAGGTAGTCGGGCAGGTAGCGGGAAGGCAGGTACTGCAGCGCCAGGCTGTTGGCAGGCTTGTGGTCCTTGGGGTACCTGCCGGTGATGAGGCTGGGCGCGCCGAATCCTGCGGCAGCTACGAGAGTCTTGTGCAGCAGGGAGCATGCCTTGACGTACTGTTCGGGCTTCAGCTCTTCACCATCTACTTCAAGGAGCCACAAGTATTCCCAGGGGCTGGTGGAGGTTTCAGCCTCCACAGGCTGGTACTTGATGGATCCCAGGCCAGCGGTGGGTACCGATGAGGGGCGCATCGTGTCACTCGCTGCGGTCTTGTCGCCTGCTTTGGTGGGAACCTTGGCGGGGTACGCTTCTGCATGAGCACGCATGAGCGCAACGGTTCGGCCGGGCAGGGGTACGCGGACGGGCATACCGCCTGCTTCGAAGGGGGTCGACTTAGTGTCGATGGTGTGGGTGGGTTCCACGTCTCCGGTGTAGAGGGCGGTGAAGCTGCTGGCTTCTCCGAGGGAGGGTACTTCGCCGCAGAGCTGGGTGATAGTTTCCGCGATGTCTGCGGGCACCTTATCGTACTGCCAGCCGATGGTGTCGGATACAGCCCAGCCGTCGGATACGGCGCGACGTTCGGTCTGCCGCCCGTCCTTGGTGGAGCGCGCTACCTCGCGGTACATGAATCGGCTCATCTTGTTGGGTGAGCGGTACACGGGGCACATGTCGGGAAGCTGCAACCCGGTCGGGGGGTTCTCCTCAAGCCATTTGAGGGCCTTGAGAGATTCTTCCGAGGGGGCAAGTTGCCCGTTTTCGATAATTGCGTGAGGTCCCTGCGCGGCCGCGCTGAGGAGCGCGGCCTGCAAGCGGGCAGGGTCGGGGAAGGCGTCGGGGCTTCCGTCTGCCTTGTGGCCCTGGTATACGCCGAGCGGGAACCTCGCGAGAATTCCGAGGTTGGTCATATTATTCAGCGTCCTCCGCGGTGGCGTTCGCGATGATGATGGAGTTGCCGTCGACGTTGAAAGTCTGGCCATTCCAGTCAGTCACGCCAGCCTTCTTGGCGTTCTCGATAGCTTCGAGGAGCAGCTGGTCGGTGTGTTCAACAGTCAGAGGTGCGAAGGGCTTCTTCTCACCGAAACGCTGGTCGAGGGTGACAACGGGTGCGGCAGATTCAATCAGGTCACAGTTGGCACGGATGTAGAGCTCACGCTCGGCACGGGCGATAGCGTTGAGGCCGAGCGCGGCGAGGAGTGCACGCGCAGCAACGTTCTTGGTTTCGTCCTGACCGAAGCGCAACTGGCGCAGGGTGGCGAGGCTCAGTACCCAGGAACGGATGATACGACGGCAGGCAACAGCACCGGTTTCTTCGAGCGAGGGCGGGATGCTACCCAGGCCGAGAGTGGATGCGGAGATGCGAGCATCAGCCTTGGCGGTCTTTACTTCCTTGCGGCGTGCGGCAACATTCTTGGCGCTCAGTTCAGCTTCCTGGTCATCGACGAGAGAGTTAAGTTCCTTGGCGCCAAGCTTTACGCTGGCGGCTACGGCGTCGACGCGGGCGCCGCCACGGCGTGCCTGTCGGTGTTCAGCGCCAGGATCCTGGTCTGCGAGGACGCCGATAATTTCACCGACGAGGGCGCTACGCAGGCGGACCTGGTTGCTCTTGCGGGTGGAGTCCCATGCGCCGAAGAGGAGCGCTGCAGGGGCGGTGTTGAGCAGTGCGCTCATGTCTGCGGGGGTGCAGTTGCGCAGTGCACGGTACTGGTCGTTTTCGGTGATAGGCTTACCGTCGACGTGACCGGCGCGGAAGTGGCCGTCGAAGACGCGGTGGGAGAGCTCCATGTCGCTGTATTCGACGGGGCCGTTTTCGGTCTGGTAGGTGACGACAGCGCGGGGAATCTTTACAGCCGCTTCGTCGCCGTACTGGCAGCCCTGTTCAATGGCGGCTTCTGCGCGATTGAGTTCGGACTGCTTGCTGTCGATGAGGACTACCTTCTGAGACTTGCCCTTGACAGCCTTCTCGGCGTCCTTGGATTCTTCTTCCTTCTTGGATTCGTCCTGGCCTTCAGGCTTCTCTACGATGTAGCGGGTTTCGTAGGCGAAGACGGACTTGGAGCCGTCAACGAACTTGGCGGGTGCCACTGATGCGTGGGGGCCTGCGGCAGGTTCGAGTTCGGTGATGGAGGTGATGACGGAGCCGCCGCCGAGCTCGAGGTTATCGAGGAGATCGGCGAGGGTGATGGTGTTCTGGGACATGATTGTCTCCTTAGGTAGTGTGTGCACATCTCGCGTCGATGCGTGGGTTGTGCACGATTTTTTGTTGTATAGCTTTAAGCTACTCTGCTTTTTCAAATGGTGCGCGCGTTTTCGTCACGCCGCTATTTCAAGGACGGTAATGCCCCTGAATCTGCACTGTAACCGCCTTGTTTAGGCACTATTCAGCGCAGCATCAGGGGCATTTAGTTGCATAAGCTGGTCAGTATATAGAGAAGGCTAGAGTCTGGCCCTGTTTTCTTGCTATACTCTGGGATTGAGTCTGCTGCAACAGAACTCAAAACACCCCGCTTATTGCGGTATCAACGTACTTCAAAGCCGCCTACTGCGTTTCCGTCGTGGTGGGCGGCTTTTGCGCACTTCCTGACACATGCACGACTACACAACTATTAGAAGCAACAATGACGAGCGGTAGCCCACCGGTATCTGCACTAGAGATATGTACATTCACAGAAGTATTATCACAATCTACATGCAGAGGACTCGCAATCTCACGCACTTCCAGTACCCCTTCGGAATACGCCCCCTGACCTCCATTCACGATGGAAATATATCCCAGGTGGACAAGGATGGGCTTCAGCATCACCTCCCATACCACCATTCCGAGAACATTCACAAACACACCCGTGATTACCGTCACAACATACACATTAGGGTCAACCGCAGCACCTAGCACTTTAGATTCCCTTCCTTACTGTCGCTTCATTCAAACTGACCCACACCAGTTAGGGGGCTCAGACTGTGAGCTATGCGACTCAAGCTCGTTCAGCACCTAAATCATAGCACATAAATATAGAACTGATAGCAGAAAATCTACGTAAGAATTTTGGGAATTTTATGCCCCCAACCCGTAAGAAAGGCAGGTTGGGGGCGTTCAAACAACGAAAGCTCTCGACGATAAACCGCCGAGAGAACTACAGCGTCAGTCCTATACCAGATAGCAAAAAATCTACGCCTCAATGAAGGCCGACACATGAGCGTGCCAGATTTAAGCGGGTTATATTGCTACGGTCTAAACAAGACGACTACTCTATTATCCCGTCTTTGCCATCAGTCCGCAATCGAACTCGTCATTCCTCCACTCCCCTGCCGCGCGTCGCTAGCGAATGAGCAGCACGCGGCTAGAGAATGAGCGCATCCGATTCGGTCACCTCGCGCACCCGGCCAATGTAGCTGAAGGTCGGCTCGTCAAGGCGGGCTAGTAGCCCCAGGTCGCAGAAGAGCACCGAGTCCTCGTCCGGATCGATGAGTTCCTGAACTTCGTCTTTGATGCGTCGCACCTTGGCGGGGGCCGCATCCACAATGAAGACACTGTACTGGATACGGTCCCCGTAGCTGAGAATGAGCTTGGCCAGCTTGGCGCGCCGCCGGTCGCTGGGAACGTCGTAAGCAATGAGTGTTCGTCGGGCGTCATCACGCATTATCGTACGGTCACCCCCGTGTACTCGCGGGTGGTTCCGTTAATGACGCCCAGGAGCATGCGAGCCTGCACCTCAATAGCGCGGCGCCACGTCACCGAATACCCGTAGGTGGGGTGGGTAATCTCCGTGGCCATTCGCTTCTCGAACGCGGCGATGACAGTCTTCCGTCCTTCGGGCGTGAGACGGTAGCTGCCACCAACCGCGGTGAAGTGCGCCGCTTTGACCTGCTTCCTATTAATAAGAGAAACCACCACGGAATCCGCGATGACTGCACGGAACTCTTCCATGAGGTCAAGCGCGAGCGCCGGCTTATTGCGAGAGCTGCTGTGCAGGAACCCGGCGTGAGGGTCGAGCCCGCACGTGAGAATCCCACGAATACATTCTGAGCTGAGCAGCCCGTAGGCGTAGTTCAGCAGAATGTTGATGGGGTCGTTAGCGCCTCTCCCCTGCCGCCCGGTCCAGGTCCAGCCGAGTTCGGTGAGCACGTCTTCTTTGAGCATGGTCGCAAAGTTGCCGAAGTAGAGCGAGGCGGCTTCACCTTCGATGCCGAGCAGTTCCGGGATTGAGGTAGCTTGCGGCGTGTGCTTCTGAATGTCTCGCATAGCGCGGCATACATCTGCGGCGTGGCCGTTGCGGCGCAGCAGGGTCGCTTGGTTTGCGATTTTGCTGGCAATCATGGCGGCCGCTATAGGCAGGTGCCCCTGCGCTGAGAGGACATGCTGTTGCACGCGGGCCAGCCCATTCGGTCCGGTGCCGGGTTGCGACCAGCCGTAGACTCGGCCGGTGCTGGAGCACCAGATGATGGTGCAGTTGCGCCACATGAGTTCTCGTAGAAGCGCAGAGGAAACGTCGATGTTTCCGTGGACCACGAGGCTGTGCACACGTTCGAGGGGTACGCTGCTGATTGTTTCACCGAGGTGTTGCACGATGAGGCGTCCTTGCTGGACGGTCGCTCTTGATCCTTGCGTGGTGAGGTGCGCTACTTGGCTGTCGGGGTTGCTGGCGACGACACGTGTAATGTTTTCTTTTCCGTGGGATTCGTCGGGTAGGCACACGGAGATGTGGGAGCACCAGCTGCAGCGGGGTGAGTCTTCGAGGGGTTGCGGTGCTGTCGGGTTGTCGATGAGTGCGCGGGTGGTGCGCACGTATTCTTCTGCGGTGCGGATGTCTTCGTCTGAGATGTCGACGGGCACGGTTTTGTTGTGGTTGGTGAAGTGCACCGCGCATTCGCTGACGGTTTCGCCGGCTTCTTCGAGGCAGATTTTCTGAAGGGCAAGCTGCACCCTGTGGGCGGGCGTGACGGATGCGTTGCGGCGTACGGGGGTTGCTTTGTATTCGATGATGCGGGTAGAACCGTCTTCTTGCGGTTCGATGGCGTCGCACCGTCCGGTGAGTCCGAGGCGTGTTGATGAGATGGTGACTGCGCGCTGTTGTGTGCCGCGGGATGTTTTGGGGTCGTCGACTCGTTTGTGGGCGGATTGCCCTTCTTGCATTTGCGAGGTGTCGGTCTTTTCGCCATTGGATTCGATCCATGCGCGGCGGGGGCAGTACACGGTGTGCATGACGAGTGAAATAGGAAGTTCGTCGCCTGCACTGTAGGGGGTAGACATCGGTGTCTCCTTGGTGTGAGCGAATATGGTGGGCAGTCTGCTTTGGCTGCTTGGTTTTGAGGGTAGCACCACGGTGTGGTGTTTTGGCTTATCAGCGACTTTATGACGCAGGGTCGGCGTGTTGAGTTTTCTGCTTGGAGGTGTGGATGAGGCGGGTAGCAGCTGGCGGGTGGGGTTTGCGGCTGGTGTTTTAGCCTGGTTGCTTCCTGCACGGCAAAAAGGAAAAGCTCCGTTCCTGGACTGTGATGGGTCCACGAACGGAGCAGGAATAGGTTAGGGAAAGTCCCTACGAAACCGTAGGGAAGGTTGAGGTGTTTCCTGCGCAAGCAGGGATGAGCCGCCCGCCTCAATGAAAGTCCCCACAAAACCGTAGGGAAATGCACCCTGCCCACGCCGCATCGCCACCCCTTCCAGGCCTCAATGAAAACCCTTCCGAAAAGGAAGGGAAAAACATCAGCCGGCAAGCTGCCAACGTTGGAGACGTTGCCTCAATGAAAGCCCTTCCCAAAAGGAAGGGAAATTTGTCAGCCACATCAGCAGAATGCGAGCATAACGGCCACCTCAATAAAAGCCCTTCCAAAAAGGAAGGGAAATCTGCGTTGGCTCGTGAGGGCATGCTCGGCGAATCTGACCCTCAATGAAAGTCCCTCCCAAAAGGAAGGGAAATATCCGACCACCTCCATAACACCAGGAGATAGAACTGCCTCAATGAAAGCCCTTCCAAAAAGGAAGGGAAATAGCTGACCGAACGCACCGACGGTCTCAATCGCCGGGCCTCAATGAAAGCCCCTCCAAAAAGAAAGGGAAATTCCCCGCCACCCGAGACGAGGTGTTTGCCGCCATGCTGCCTCAATGAAAGCCCCTCCAAAAAGGAAGGGAAATGAGAGCATGACAGATTCACCGTTGCACTCAGGGAAGCCTCAATGAAACCCCTTCCAAAACGGAAGGGAAATTCCAGAGAGCAGATCGTTCACGCACACCGGCACCGCCTGTCCCTCAATGAAAGCCCTTCCAAACAGGAAGGGAAATCATCTGAGCTACCAGCTCGTCGGTGGCTTCGCCGTCGCCTCAATGAAAGCCCCTCCAAAAAGGAAGGGAAATTTTCACGGCAACAACCCAGCCGCCATTCTGTGAAACCCCTCAATGAAAGCCCTTCCAAAAAGGAAGGGAAATTGATATTCGGCGAATCCCAAAACTCAACATACGACTGCCCTCAATGAAAGCCCTTCTGAAAAGGAAGGGAAATTGCCGCAGTGGTTGCCGAAACCTGAGAGTTGTTGGTCCCTCAATGAAAGCCCCTCCAAAAAGGAAGGGAAATCGCCGCGCGGGTCTTCCAGCTCAAGAACGGTTACCTTCCCTCAATAAAAGCCCCTCCAAAATGGAAGGGAAATCCGGGGCGGTGAGTTCGCGCCCTCCGGCGATAGCGATGCCTCAATGAAAGTCCCCACAAAACCGTAGGGAAATGCAACGGCATGTGCAACGGCGTTCATCTGGACTCAGCACCTCAATGAAGGTCCCTACAGAACTGTAGGGAAATCGCACCCTGACCCAACGTAATACCACGCTCAGCCATGCCTCAGTGAAAGCCCCTCCAAATAGGAAGGGAAATCTGCCGACAGGAGGGCATCTAAGGTCACATCGAAGCGGCCTCAATGAAAGTCCCTCCAAAAAGGAAGGGAAATGGTCATGAAGAGCCTGGCACAGATGGTCTTTGGCGGGCCTCATTGAAAGTCTACACCTCAAGCTGCTGAACAAACGGTCCAGCAGTCATCCTGGACCATCACAACAGTCTAGTTTCTTGAAAGTCCCTCCGCATAGGAAGGGAAATGGTGCTGTTATCTTCGCTGTTGCAGTCAGAGCTGTGGCCTCAATGAAAGCCCCTCCCAAAAGGTAGGGAAATTGATTCGCTGGAAGAATTCAATCGTCACGCCCTGGCCTCAATGAAAGCCCCTCCGAAAAGGAAGGGAAATCTGCGTTGGCTCGTGAGGGCATGCTCGGCGAATCTGACCCTCAATGAAAGTCCCTCCGAAAAGGAAGGGAAATTTTTTCCCGTTCTGGCTTGCTTTCGCGCTCTAACCCTCAATGAAAGTCCCTCCGAAAAGGAAGGGAAATGCAGTCTGTAGGTGCTGTGGATGCTGTTTTCAAGCCCCTCAATGAAAGTCCCTCCGAAAAGGA
>NZ_KV802668.1:213379-213616 GCF_001810775.1 Rothia sp. HMSC062H08 | reverse complement strand
AAAGTCCCTCCGAAAAGGAAGGGAAATCCGGGGTCTGGCTCATCAGGTGCTGGCGGAATTCCTCCCTCAATGAAAGTCCCTCCGAAAAGGAAGGGAAATCCTGTAGATATAAACCGCACACCATGAGGATATGGTGTCCCTCAATGAAAGTCCCTCCGAAAAGGAAGGGAAATTTGATGAAGGGGTTCCACTCGCGGATTTTCAAATCTCCCTCAATGAAAGTCCCTCCGAAAAGGA
>NZ_KV802668.1:212832-213279 GCF_001810775.1 Rothia sp. HMSC062H08 | reverse complement strand
AAAGTCCCTCCGAAAAGGAAGGGAAATCCGTTCTCACCCGACAAGGAAGAGAGCCAGGCCGCCCCTCAATGAAAGTCCCTCCGAAAAGGAAGGGAAATCGAAAGCGTTCAGGTCTGCCACAAACGGGCCATTGCCCCCTCAATGAAAGTCCCTCCGAAAAGGAAGGGAAATAGCCGAACGGCGATAAAGCGAACGTTCACTATTCACCCCTCAATGAAAGTCCCTCCGAAAAGGAAGGGAAATCGGGGCGGCGCGAATACGAACAGCTCCGCGATTTTTCCCTCAATGAAAGTCCCTCCGAAAAGGAAGGGAAATGTGCTCACGGTGTAGGTTCCTTTCGGTGGTGGTGCCCTCAATGAAAGTCCCTCCGAAAAGGAAGGGAAATTAAGCAAGTTGTATCCCTTATAGGTTGGGAAAAACCCTCAATGAAAGTCCCTCCGAAAAGGA
>NZ_KV802668.1:210530-212732 GCF_001810775.1 Rothia sp. HMSC062H08 | reverse complement strand
AAAGTCCCTCCGAAAAGGAAGGGAAATAGCTACCCGAAAATAGCCCGCAACCATGCGGCAGAAACGGGTGCTTCGCGAGAACCTCGCGGAGGCTACACGCAAAATTATACACTCCAACCACATCTACCCCCGCATAACTCCCTGGCAAGGGAAGAAACCATGCGAGCGACACGCCATGTTCCCGTCACGTACCAGGTTCTCGCTCACACAAAGACCCCCGCCGGGTGCTTCCTAAGCGACCCGGCGAGGGTCCTCACGTATGAGAGGGGTTGGCGCGGTTCAGGTAAACCAGACTAACCAAGCTAACCATGCAAACCGGGCGAGCTTCGAGTCTCACGGGACTAGAAAGAACAGCGCATCAAAACCCGAGCCGGCCAAAGCTCGGCCCCGGCGAACAGCGGAACTAGCGCTCCGCCTCCTCACCCAGCATGCCCTCACGAGCCAACGCAGTCAAACGAGACACCGCACGGAAATACTTCTTCTGATAACCACCAGCCAGCATCTCCTCAGTAAACACCTTGTCAAAAGGCACACCCGAAGAAACAATCGGCAAGTCCTTGTCATACAGGCGGTCAGCCAACACCACAAAACGCAGCGCCACCGACTGCTCAGTAATCGGGTGAACATCACGCCACGCAATACCATCCAGACCATCAATCAGCTGACGGTAACGCGACGGGTGCACCTTCGCCAGGTGCTCCACCAGGTCAGCGAAGTTATCAACACCAACAGTCTGGCCGCCGAACACTTCCTCAACCTTCGCATCAAACGCATCATCAGCAACAGGCTCCGGCGCAGCAGGCAGGCCACGGTGACGGAAATCCTCACCATCCACACGGTGCACCTCAAACTGCGAAGCAAGCACCTGAATCTCACGCTTAAAATCCTCAGCCGCGAAACGGCCCTCACCCAGCGCACCAGGCAGCGTGTTCGAGGTCGCCACAAGCTTCACGCCAGCATCCGCCAGCTCACGCATCAGACGAGACATGAGCACAGTATCACCCGGATCATCCAGCTCAAACTCGTCAATACACACCAGCTTGTAGCTGCTCAACGCCTCAACCGTCTTACGGAACGTCAACGCACCCACCAGGTTCGTGTACTCCACAAAAGTACCGAACGCCTTCGGGCCGTCCACATAATGCCACAGCGACGCCAACAGGTGAGTCTTACCCACACCAAAACCGCCGTCAAGGTACAGGCCAGCCTTCGTCGAATCCTTCTTCTTGCCACCAAACAGGCGACCAAAGAAACCGGCACCAGCACCGCCACCATTAATCTTGTCGCCAAAATCCTTCAGCTTCTGCACGGCCTCAGCCTGCGACGGCTGATTCGGATCAGGAATGTAGCTATCAAAAGACACTTCACCAAAACGCTCAGAGGGGCGGAAACCCGCCAGCAACTCATCAGCAGAAACGCGAGGGATGCGGTCGGTCAAATGTACGGTCGTGGTGGGCACAAAAACTCTTTTCTTCAGTGACGGCGATGTGACTTCCGCTTTAAGTGTAGTACTGTCTAACACCCCGCGTGAGCCGCATGAGTTGCCCGCCACATTACGGGCATGAGGAGGGAATGGGGTGGGATATGCGGGAGGGGCTGCTGGGCTGGGACACGGAGGGCGGGAATGCGAGGGCATGGGCGTTCGGGTGCGGAGGCTGAGGTGGTGTGTGTTTTGGGCAGGGTCTGTCTTGGGCGGGTGCTCTTGGGTGGGCGCTCTTGGGTAGGCGCAGTGTTCGATAGGTTAGTGTCTTCGCCGTGGGTTTTAAACCCGCGAAGGAGGCAATAGCCTATCGAATATTCCCTTAACCTATCGACTATTACTCTGCCCCGCTATCTACTCCCCCTAGATTGCTGTTCATTCTTTCGGTCCGCGGCCCTCTCCCCTGGTCTGCTGCGGGAATTCTTTTATCGGGGAACACTCACCGCTACATGTAAATTCTTTGCGTGCAGGTACTTATTTGATGCATAAAGCATTGAGGTATTCGTATGGTGATGTTTCGTCGCTGTAGCACCCAAAAGAATGCAAACGACCGCAAACATGCGGTAGGGTGGTAACTGTAGTGCTCCACAGCGCATTGATGCGCTTGTTGGGCACACTACGGGGCTGTTTTCCTTCCGGTGGTCAGCTTGACCTACGAATAATGGCTCGACCAGTAACTAAACAACACACCATCACCGATGATAGGAGCGTATCTTCTATGG
>NZ_KV802668.1:208776-210430 GCF_001810775.1 Rothia sp. HMSC062H08 | reverse complement strand
ACCCTGCTGGGTAGCGGCGCACTTGTGGGCATTGGTGCCCTGCTTGCGGCATGTGGCCAGCAGGCTAACAATGAGGCGGCAGCTACCGCCTCCGCGGCGCCGAGTGAGACCGCTTCGGCATCTGCGGCAGCTTCTGAATCTGCATCAGCTTCGGCAACCCCGTCTACTATCCGAGGCTACTCTGGACAATCCAAAGCCCCTGACGGTGAGTACCGTAAAGCCGACGGCTACGGACCCGCGCAAAACGTACCCAAGCCCCCGAGCCGGAAACAATACCCCGAAACTCAGGAGGGCGCTCTCAACATGATCAACGACTGGACCATAGCCCACAACTATGCAGTCCAGACGGGTGATTGCGAATACGCCAAAGCATATGTGAAACCAGAAACTGACGAAGAAAAGTTCTACGGATATGTCGAGCGCCTTTATAAGCGCGGCGGATGGATCATTAATGGTCTCGACAAATATCAGCTCGATGGTCAGTTTATTTATGATGAAAAAACTAAAGAATACACCCTTATGCTGAAGCATATTTGGGAATTCGTAATGTATGTTGAGCCCGACGGATCATACACCGAAGACACGAATACGGCCGAGGGGGACGATAGCGGCGCTTACATTCTCAAATATTCGGATGGATTTTGGACTGTCGTTGGCTCACTTTCTCAAGAGCAGCTGAAGGAAAAAGGGTCGTTGAAATAGCATGTTCCATATCAGAGAAATAGGAAGTGCATATATACTCACTTTTGCTGTTATCACATCATCTGTTTTTATGAGCGTTCCTCCTGCGAACAGCCAGGAATGCAGTAGCGATAACGGCCATGCTATATGCCTCACTAAGGAAAAGACTCCACAACAAAACTTTGCGAGGAAAGGCACCCTAGATACTAGGATAGACTCACCTACCGCTAAATCATCCCTTGAAATAGAAGCGGAGAACCAGCGGAAGGAAGAAGAATTCCGTAGAAATTATGACGAAGTAAAAGACAACTTGGGGCAGCCTATGTATATTCCCAAAGGTAATGCGCGCAAGCAAGGTGAAGCGGAATGTCTTGCAGCGGGAAGACAACCTGGTAAATACAGCCGTATCCGTGAGATGCCTATTAGTGGCGAAGAGGTAAATTACGATCCGAAAACAGGACTAGGAACATATTGCCAGCCACTTGATACCAAAACTCTCACCTCTAATGACCCCGCACAGCCTAAGGGTCCCACTATTGAAGAAATGCTCCAAGAAGTTGAGGACCAATTCGCTAAAACCGATATCCAGGCCCCTGTACTGAAGCAGTCCTATAACCTTGGCTCTGGTCAGGGCGAAGACAACCCCAACGTCTATAAGAACCAGGCCGTCAACTTCTACGTTGACGCACCCACCGCACGTTGGGAAGGCGACCTCATGATTGGCCACGTGGAGATGGAGTCCTACCCCACCCAGATGACCATCCAGTACGGCAACGGTGACGAGGGCAGCTTCTACACCATGGGCAAGCCTGTCAGCAGGGCACGTGGTGAAGAGTCACGCAAGACCGCGACCAGCTATGTATATAAGCGTTCGGGCAACTTCCATGCCTACGCGACCGTGTCTTACTCTGGTCGTTTCCGCGTGAACGGCGGTGACTGGCATGCTCTGGATGTCGTGTTGACGAAGGAAACT
>NZ_KV802668.1:203783-208676 GCF_001810775.1 Rothia sp. HMSC062H08 | reverse complement strand
GGATGTCGTGTTGACGAAGGAAACTGTCGATCCGCTGCTGATTCGTGTCTGGTGGGTTGATGTTGGACGCGTCGGCGGCACCTGCGATGAAGACGACACTCGTTGGGGCTGCAAGAACGACCCGACGATGGGCAAGAAGGATAACCCGAACCCGCGCCTGCGTAAGGCTGATATCCGTACCGGTCAGCGTTGGCATCTTAATGACAATGGCGATGGGGATACGGAGTATTCGTTGCACCGTGACTGGCCCGACATGTAGAGCCCCCGCGGGTCTTACGCTGAGAAGCCACATGTTCGCCGAGAAGCCACTTCTTTAGTGGCTTTTCGAAACACATGTGGCTTCTCAGCTATCGGGGTTCTTCCCTTCAGCTGGTTAGTCTTCCGGTTTCTAACCAGCTCTCTTATTCACACACCACACCGATACGAGGAATACACTTCCATGACTTCCGTTTTTCTTACCCGCCGCGCACTGTTGAGCGGCGGCGCATTTGTGGGCCTTGGCGCCCTGCTTGCGGCGTGTGGCCAGCAGGCAAATAACGAGGCAGGCGCCTCGGCATCATCGACCGCTACGCCAGGCGAAACCGCCTCAGCCACCGGCGATGAGTCATCCTCCACCTCGGCAACCCCTTCTACTGTTCGAGGCTATTCGGGCGGATCCAAAGCACCAGATGGGGAATACCGCAAAGCAGATTCAAAGGGTCCCGCTCAGAATGTCCCCAAGCCTCCAGCACCCGAAGAGGGGTATCGAGAAAAGTCTATTTCCGGATTGGAAAAGACAATTCGCGCCTGGGCCAATTGGCGCAACTATGCGGTAGAAACTGGAGATTTCGCTGAGGCCCGACAATACATAGCGCCGTCGCTAAAGTCAGAAGTAAGTTTCTACGATGAGATGAGCGGTCTCTACCAAAAGGGAGGCTGGATTATAGACGGCCATAACGAGTTCGTATCAGAGGAAAACCCTCAGAAGGTCGACGATCAAACTTACCTTTGGAAGGTTTACCGCAAGTGGAATTTCGTTATGTACGTTCAGCCTGACGGTAGCTGGGAAACCCGCGAGAACCGAGAAATAGATAATAATTCCTGGGAACTTTCCTGCACATATACAGATGGCCGTTGGCTCATAACTGGTTTGAAGAAGATTAACAAAGCCAGCTAAAAATCACCTTCACCGATACGAGGAATGTATTTCCATGACTTCCGTTTTTCTTACCCGCCGCGCAATGTTGAGTAGCGGCGCGCTTGTGGGCGTTGGCACCCTGCTCGCAGCCTGCGGCCAGCAGGCTAACAATGAGGCGGTAGCCGCCGCCTCCGCAGCACCGAGTGAAACCGCAACCGCTGTTGCCTCTGAGTCTGCGTCCGCTTCGGCCTCAACCACCCCGAAGCCTATCGTAACTCGCGGATATTCGGGAAATTCCAAAGCCCCTGACGGAGAGTACCGCAAAGCCGACGAGTACGGTCCTGCGCAGAACGTCCAGGAACCCCGCAAGGAACCCGCACAGTACCCTGAGACTGAACAAGGCCTCTACCGCATGATGAAGGACTGGGTAGTTGCGCACAACTACGCAATCCAGACCGGTGACTGCTCCTACGCATTCAAATATGTAACAGAAGATGCAGAAGAATATGAGTTCTACCTGTATATTCAGGGTCTTTATCAGCGCGGTGGTTGGACTGTTGATGGTCTGGATAGCTACCAGCCAGAGGGCCCGCTTATCTACGATGAAGCAAAGAAAATGTATCGTATGAAGCATCGTCGGTTCTGGAGCACTGTTATGTACGTGGAATCTAATGGCCACCTCACAATGCAGGCTAACACTGAGACTAGTGACGATACTTTCTATTTCCTTTTCACCTACTCTGATGGCTATTGGAAAATTGCCGGAAGTAAAACGGAAGAGGAATTACAAAATGAGAAATAGCCTTTTCCTTTAATTCACACACCACACCGATATAAGGAATACACTTCCATGATTTCCAACCTTTTTACCCGCCGCGCAATGCTGGGCAGCGGCGCACTCATGGGCATTGGTGCCCTGCTTGCGGCGTGCGGCCAACAGGCTGCTAACGAGGCGAGCGCCTCGGCATCATCGACCACTGCTCCGAGCGAGACCGCTTCGGCTTCTTCGGCGGCGTCTGAGTCGCCTTCGGCAAGCACTACCCCAAGAGTAACTCGCGGGTATTCAGGTAATTCTAAAGCTCCTGACGGAGAGTACCGCAAAGCCGACGAGTACGGTCCTGCGCAGAACGTCCAGGAACCCCGCAAGGAACCCGCACAGTACCCTGAGACTGAACAAGGCCTCTACCGCATGATGAAGGACTGGGTAGTTGCGCACAACTACGCAATCCAGACCGGTGACTGCTCCTACGCATTCAAATATGTAACAGAAGATGCAGAAGAATATGAGTTCTACCTGTATATTCAGGGTCTTTACCAGCGCGGAGGATGGACTGTTGACGGGCTGGATAGCTACCAGCCAGAAGGCCCGCTTATCTACGACGAAGCAAAGAAAATGTATCGTATGAAGCATCGTCGGTTCTGGAGCACTGTTATGTACGTGGAATCTAATGGCCACCTCACAATGCAGGCTAACACTGAGACTAGTGACGATACTTTCTATTTCCTTTTCACCTACTCTGATGGCTATTGGAAGATTGCTGGAAGTAAATCAATTGAGGAAATAGATAGCTAGCAATAGTCTCTTTCTTCAATTCACACACCACACCGACAGAAGGAATTTACTTCCATGACTTCCGTTATTTTGAACCGCCGCGCACTGTTGGGTAGCGGCGCTCTTGTGGGCCTGGGGGCCCTGCTTGCAGCGTGCGGCCAGCAAGCCACCAACGAGGCGAGCGCGTCGGCTGCAGCATCTGAGGCACCTTCGGCAAGCGCTACTCCATCTACTGTTCGCGGCTACTCGGGCGGATCCAAGGCACCCGATGGAGAGTACCGAAAGGCCGACAAATACGGCCCAGCCCAGAACGTACCGAAACCCAGCCTCCCCGAAGAAGGCTACAACGAAAAGTCTCTAGAAGGCCTACGTAAAACATTTGACGCATGGGTCCAGTGGGGAAACTACGGTATCCAGACTGGTGACTATGCAAAGGCACGAGAATTCATCTCGCCTAATTTCAGCTCCGAATTAGAAGCCTACGAAAGCGTCGAAAAACTATACAGGCGCGGCGGATGGGTTATCGACGGTATCGAGAAATTTACAGCTGATGGGTCGCCTTGGTCCGAAGACGGCGAAACATATTTCTGGAAAATGTATCGTAACTGGAATCAGGAAATCCACGTTGAACCAGACGGTAAATGGACTGCGTGGGATAACGAGGATAAAACTAACGATACTCTCAAAGTCAAAATGAAACATGACGGCCAAAAGTGGTCAATTCTAGACTTCGAAGAATTCAACGTCTAAGCAGCATTCACCTTTTACACACCACACCGATATAAGGAATACGTTTCCATGGCTTCCACTCTTTTGACCCGCCGCGCAATGACATGCAGTATGTATGGCCCTATATGCTGGATACCTACGAGAAGGATATTAAGTTCCTCAAGGATATCGAAGGCCTTTATCAGCGCGGAGGCTGAGGTGGTGTGCGCCCAGGGCTGGGTCTGCATTCCTACTTTCTATTTTATTTTTCTAACAAATAAGATTATAATAAGGAGTGTTTATTTTCGGAGGTTTTTATGTCATTTCTATCAAAAAATTGGGCAGGACTGTCAGTCTGTCTGATCATTTCTATCATCTCTTGGGTTTTAGGAGGATTTCTGCCTGTTGTGGGAGCACCTGTTTTCGCCATTTTTATCGGAATGATTCTCCATCCCTTTCTCACTTCCTATACACAACTGGATGCCGGTTTGACTTATAGCTCCAAAAAACTGCTTCAGTATGCTGTTATTTTGCTTGGGTTTGGACTCAGTATCTCACAAGTTTTCGCAGTTGGAACATCTTCCCTTCCTGTTATCCTTTCAACTATTTCAATTGCATTGATTATAGCTTTCTTTTTCCAACGCTTTTTTAACCTTGATACAAAACTAGCTACCTTGATTGGAGTTGGATCTTCTATCTGTGGCGGTTCTGCCATTGCAGCGACTGCTCCTGTTATTCACGCCAAGGAAAAAGAAGTAGCCCAAGCCATTTCTGTTATCTTTTTCTTCAATGTCTTGGCAGCTCTTATCTTTCCGACTCTAGGTTCTTGGCTCCATCTTTCCAACGAAGGTTTTGCTCTCTTTGCGGGTACTGCGGTCAACGATACTTCCTCTGTGACAGCTACTGCTAGTGCCTGGGATAGTCTTTACAATGCAAACACTCTTGAGCCTGCAACTATTGTCAAGCTGACACGTACTCTAGATATTATCCCTATCGTTCTCTTCCTCTCCTATTGGCAAAGCCGTCAACAAGGCAACAACCAAGGAGTGAAGCTTAAAAAAATCTTCCCCGTTTTCATTCTCTACTTTATCCTAGCTTCTCTGCTAACTACTCTTCTCACATCTTTCGGTGTCAGCACTAGCTTCTTTTCACCTCTCAAACAACTCTCCATATTCCTCATCATCATGGCTATGAGTGCTATTGGTCTCAAAACCAACCTCATTGCTATGATCAAATCCAGTGGAAAATCCATTCTTCTTGGAGCCATTTGCTGGATTGCTATCATCCTGACTAGTCTTGGCATGCAATTACTCATCGGTATTTACTAAGAAAAAAGGGAGCCTAAAGGCTACCTCAGAACGTAGACAAACGTCATTTTTGGCGTTTTATCTATGATGAAAAAACTAAAGAATACACTCTCATGCTGAAGCACATTTGGGAATTCGTAATGTATGTTGAACCCGACGGGTCATATACAGAAGACAAAAATACGGCCGAGGGGGACGATAGCGGCGCT
>NZ_KV802668.1:157396-203683 GCF_001810775.1 Rothia sp. HMSC062H08 | reverse complement strand
GAGGGGGACGATAGCGGCGCTTACATTCTCCAATATTCAGATGGATTTTGGACTGTCGTTGGCTCGCTTTCTCAAGAGCAGCTGAAGGAAAAAGGGCTACTGAAATAACCCCATAACCTTTGAGAAGCCACATGTGTTTCGAGAAGCCACCAAAGAAGTGGCTTTTCGAAACACATGTGGCTTCTCGGCGCATAGGTATCGGCGCATGGCGTCTTCCGTAAAATGGTTGTATGGCTAAGAAAACTAAAGGTAAGAAGAGCGGCGCAGCAACCGCCGCCGTAGCACTGCTGACCGAGACGAACACCCCCTTCCAGATGCGTGAATACGAGCACGTTGAGGGCGTCACCTCCTTCGGTGAAGAGGCCGCGAAGAACCTCGGCGCCTCCGAGGAGCAGGTGTTCAAGACCCTGCTGATCGTGCACGAGAAGGATTTCGCCGTCGCGATTGTGCCGGTCTCTGGCAAGCTGAACATTAAGGCTGCCGCCGCTGCCCTCGGCTGGAAGAGCGCCTCCATGTGCGACCCGAAGGTCGCTGAGCGCCGCACCGGCTACGTAGTGGGCGGTATTTCTCCGCTGGGCCAGAAGACCCCCTCCCCCACCCTGCTTGATGAGTCTGCGCAGCTTTTTGACACGATCATGGTCTCTGGCGGTAAGCGCGGCCTGGACGTTGAGCTCGCCCCGGACGACCTGCTGAAGCTCACCAACGGCAAGTACGCTGACATCCGTGCTTAGTCCGCGCGTAGCGGGAATAATCCGCCCGGCCGCGGCGTTACATATGCCGTAAGAGCCTGGGCATGAGAGCAAACTGAAGGAGTCATGATGGGCAATTCGCTACCCGGCGTGGGTGCTATCGCCAAGAACTGGCGTGAAGTGCTCAAGCCTGAAGAGTACGCTGTTCTGCGTGAGGGCGGCACCGAGCGCGCATTCAGCGGCGAGTACTGGAACACTCACACGGAGGGTGTGTATTCTTGCCGTGCCTGCGGTACGGAGCTGTTCCGTTCCGATCAGAAGTTCGATTCGCATTGTGGTTGGCCGTCGTTTTTCGCGCCGCTGGCTGAGGACCGTGTGCGTTACTTGGAGGACACGACCTTCGGTATGCGCCGCGTGGAGGTGCGTTGCGCCGCCTGCGATTCGCACCTGGGTCACGTGTTTGAGGGTGAGGGCTACCCGACTCCCACGGATTTGCGGTATTGCATTAATTCGGTGTGTCTGACGCTGGCCCCGGCTGGTGAAGCCGCGCCTGATAAAGCACAGCCTGGTGATACTCCGGTTGACGAGGCGGAATCCGCCGAATAAACCCCGGCGATACCCCCCCCCCAGCAGGCACGCAGGTGAACCCCTTATTGTGAGTCTCTCTAAATTCGAGGCTTTAAGCTCGGGCGGGTAGAATGGCGTAGTGCCTTCGCGGGCACGTCACCCCGCCCGGGCTCATGTTTGCTCGGGCGTACGCCTACCCGGGCATTTGGCCCATCGTATGGGCGCGTCGAACCAGGCAGAGGAAAAGGATTGAGTGCATGAGTACCGCAGCTGAACAGAATGCCGCAGGCACCCCTCAGCTGACCCTTAACGGTATCGAAGTTCCGGACGTTGTTCCTCTGGAGACCCCTTCCGCACCGATTCCGACTCTCATCACCACTGAGAGCGGTCTGCGTCGTGCCGCTGAGCAGTTGGCGGCGGCGTCCGGCCCGGTGGCTGTTGATACTGAGCGTGCCCAGGGCATCCGCTACGGTTCGCGTGCTTTTTTGGTGCAGCTTAAGCGTGAAGATCAGCTGTACCTGATTGACCCTGAGGCGTTTAAGGATCTGCGCATTATTAACGATGCTCTGGCGGATGCTGAGTGGGTTATTCACGCCGCAATTCAGGACTTCCCGAGCCTGGACATGCTCGGTATGCGCCCGAACCGTCTGTTTGATACGGAGCTTGGTGCGCGTCTTGCCGGTCTGGAGCGCGTGAACCTGGGTGCGACCGTTGAGGAGCTGCTCGGCTATAAGCTGGCGAAGAAGCACTCGAAGGAAGACTGGTCGCGCCGTCCCCTGCCGGAGTCGTGGCTGAACTATGCGCTGCTGGACGTTGACGTGCTCATTGATTTGCGTGACGCGTTGGAGGATTTGCTCCGCCAGCAGGGTAAGCTGCAGTACGCCCTGGAGGAGTTCGAGTACCTGTGCAAGACCCCGGTGAAAGATCCGACGGATCAGCCGGAGCGTTGGCGTAAGACGAAGGGCCGCACGATGTTGCGTTCGGTCAAGCAGCTGACGGCGCTGCGTAACCTGTGGCTTGAGCGTGACTCGCTGGCGCGTAAGAAGGACGTTGACGCGAAGCGTCTGCTGCCCGACTCTGCGATTGTGGAGGCGGCACGCACCATGCCGCGTAACGTGCCCGCTATTATGGCGATCCCTGGTTTTCAGACGCGTGGTTTGCGTCGTGAGGGACCGCGTTGGGTGCGTGCTATTGCTGCGGCGGCACGCGGTGAGAACGCTGTACCGTTCACTTTGCCGTCGACTGCCCCGCCGCCGTTGAAGGCGTGGGAGTCTAAGCGCCCCGAGAACTTGGCGCTGTTCACCGAGGTTCGTCAGGCGATTGATGAGCTGTCGGAGAAGCTGACCATTCCGGCGCAGAACCTGATCACGACCGATTATGTTCGCCGCCTCTGCTGGGAGCCGCCGGCTCGTTTTGACGAGCAGACCTTGCGGGATGCGCTCGCCGAGTACGGTGCGCGTTCGTGGCAGACGGGTCTGGTTGCCCCCGTGATTGCGCCGATTTTTGCTCGCCACCTGGGGTAGATTTCTCTAACGTTGAATAGATGTGCGTGCCGGTTGGGTGTGTTGCTGATGCGACCGCCCGACCGGCATTTTGTGTGCCTCGGGAGTTTGACACGGTAGTTTGTCCCGGTATTTTGCCTCAGCAGTTTGTCTCCGGTGCAAACGTGAACCAAGCTTAGCCTGCTCTCATTCGATTTTTGTCCCAAACCGGCATAGGGTGGAGAGAGTACACGAAAGGAACCACCATGCCCGCACCCAACGGATGCTGCCGCTCTCAGAAGGCATGCGCCTCCCCTGCTACTGAATCTGCAACCGTCGACACCGCAGTCGATACCACAGAAACTGATTCTTCTGCGCGCGTCTTCTCCCGCCGCGCAACCCTCATCACCGGCGCCGTCACATCCGGTGCGTTGCTCGCCTCCTGCGCTGAAGGTGACTCCAACGTTACCGCGCCCGAAGGCACCGTTGAGGTAGGTTCCGCCTCCGCAGTGGGCGTGGGCAAAGCGGCACGACTGACCCACGGCTCCACGACCGTGATCGTCTCCCAGCCGTCCGCGGGTGAGTACAAGGCGTTCAGCACCGTCTGCACCCACCAGGGCTGCCAGGTGCAGGTGCAGGATTCCAACCGCATCGTGTGCCCCTGCCACGGCTCCGAGTTCGCTGTAGCTGACGGCTCGGTCGTGCACGGCCCCGCGGAGTCACCCCTTGCCAGCTACCCGGTGCAGGAGAAGGGCGGCAAGCTTTTCGTTAGCGGCACCGGCAACTCCTAAACCGGCAGTTCAGAATACGTGTAAGAAAGCCCCACCCATCACAATCGATGGGCGGGGCTTTGTGCTGTCTTATGGTGCCCGCTACTGATGCCTACTATTGCGGCGCGCTACTGAGAGAAGCTTAGGCAGCACATCTCAGATACGACCGCTTAGCGGGTGTGTCGCGGCTTCTGACCCTCTTCACGAGCGAACGGAACCTTATCGCCAGCCAGTTGCGCACGCAAATCCGCGATAATGGTTTCGGCGGTCAGGCCGACCTCCTCCAGAATCTGCTCGCGAGAAGCATGCGGAATGAACTCCGCCGGAAGACCCAGCTCGCTCAGCGCGGTATCCACGCCAGCCGCACGCATTTCCTGGCGGATGCGCGAACCCACGCCGCCGGAACGCACGCCGTCCTCAATGGTCACCACAATGCGGTGATCACGAGCCAGCTCAACGACCGAAGACGGCACCGGCATCACCCAGCGCGGGTCAACCACGGTGGACTGGATGCCCTCGGCGGCAAGCACCTTGGAGGCTTCCAGAGCCACGCGAGCCATAGCGCCCACGGCAACGAACAGCACGTCACGCTGACCGGTTTCCGGGTGGGGTTCACCGGTGCGTGCCAGCACGTCCACGCCGTCGCTGCGGCGCTCCAGGGCGGGAATGTCCTCGCCCACGGAGCCCTTCGGGTAGCGAATCACGGTCGGTGCGTCGTTAATAGCTACAGCCTCACGCAGCTCTTCGCGCAGGGTCGCGCCATCACGCGGAGCCGCCAGGTGCAGGCCCGGAATGAACTGCAGCATCGCCAAATCCCACATGCCGTGGTGGCTTGCACCGTCCGGGCCGGTAATGCCGGAGCGGTCCAGCACCACGGTCACGCCCGCCTTGTGCAGGGCAACGTCCATGAGCAGCTGGTCAAAGCCGCGGTTCAGGAAGGTTGCGTAGAGAGCAACCACCGGGTGCATGCCGCCGTACGCCAGGCCTGCACTCATCGCCACGGCGTGCTGCTCAGCGATACCTACGTCAATAACGCGCTCGGGGTGGCGCTTCTGGAATTCGCGCAGACCCACGGGAATGAGCATCGCGCCGGTAATACCGACGACGTTCTCCTGCTCATCCGCAATATCTGCGATTTCGCTACCAAAGACACCGGTCCACGACTCGGAGGTGCTGGTCGAAACATCCTCACCGGTCAGCGGGTCAATCTGGCCCACCGCGTGGAACTGGTCGTCCTCGTTCGCGCGGGCGGGTGCGTAGCCGTGGCCCTTCTCGGTAATGGCGTGCACGATGACCGGGCCGGCGTAGTTCTTTGCCGCGGTCAGCGCGTTCTCCACAGCCTGCTGGTCGTGGCCGTCAATGGGGCCCACGTACTTCATGCCCAGGTCTTCGAAAATACCCTTGGGCACGACGACGTCCTTAATGCCCGCCTTCATGCCGTGCAGGCCGCGGTACACCATCTGACCGACGGGGCCGCCACGCTGCAGGCCGATGCGCACTGCATCCAGGGCGTTGTCGTAGCGGTGATCGAGGCGCACGCGATCCACCTGCTGCTGCACACCGTGCTTGAGTTCAGACAGCTGGTTCGCGAAACCGCCAATGGTCGGCGCGTAGGAGCGGCCGTTATCGTTGACCACAATCACGACCTTGCGGGTGCGGTCGGCAGCAATATTGTTCACAGCCTCCCACGCCATGCCGCCGGTCAGCGCGCCGTCACCAATGAGGACCACGGTGTAGCGGTCATCTTCACCGTTGAGCTTGTGCGCGCGAGAAATACCGTCAGCCCACGAAATCGAGCTGGATGCGTGCGAAGAAGCAATAATGTCGTGCTCAGACTCGCCACGATCCGGGTAGCCGGACAGGCCGCCCTTCTGACGCAGCGTCTTAAACGCGTGACGACCAGTCACCAGCTTATGCACATAGGACTGGTGGCCGGTGTCGAAAAGAATGTTGTCCTTGGGAGATTCGAAGACACGGTGAATGCCGAGGGTCAGCTCCACAACGCCCAGGTTCGGGCCCAGGTGACCGCCGGTCGCCGACACGTTCGTCACGATGAACTGGCGAATCTCCTTAGAGAGCTCCTCCAGCTGCTCGTAGCTGAGGTTCTGCAGGTCCGCCGGGGACTGAATACCCGGGAGCAACTTGGCAGTGGCGCCATCGCCAATGCTGTAGTCGGCGGTGGGTGCGCCACCGGCGGCGCTATTCGGGGTCTCCTCCTGCGGCAATGCGTTTTCAGCGGACATACACCCACACTCCTCAAGGTCGGGGCACGGCTCATTCCGTGCGTTGGTTCTTCAATGATTCTACCGTTTACGGTGCCAAAAAGCAGATTTATGTGCCCGCAGAGCAAGACGCACCGGGTTGAGCGAAAACGGCCTGAAATAACCCCTAGTGGGCAGGCTGGTGAACAGCCCAACCCGCCCAACACGGCGATTATTTGCTTCTTTGTTACGGCTACTAGCTGCGCGCTACTTGGTGCGACGGCGGCGCGGACGAGGCTTCGCCGGGGCACGCTCAAAAAGCGCCACCGACTCCACGTGATGCGTATTCGGGTACATATCAAACGCCCGAAGCTGCACCATGTCCCAACCCAACTCACGCAAAATACCGGTGTCACGACCCAGGGATGCCGGATCGCACGCCACGTACAGAATACGCTTGGGGTCCAGCGCATCCAGGCGTTCCAGGGTGGTTCGGTTCGCGCCCTCACGGGACGGGTCAAGGACCACCGCATCAATAGCGGGGATTTCACCAAACTCAAGGGCGGTCTTCAAATCCACCAGATGGCGTGCCACGTCGCCGCGAATCACCTCAATGCGGGTGTCCGCAGAGTTCTCGGTGCGGGAGCAACCATCCGGCGCGAAGTTCGAGCGCGCATCCTTATGAGTCACCGGGGAGCCCTCAATACTGATGACGGTACCGGTTGCGCCCACGGCGTCCGCGAGCGCGGCGGTGAACAGGCCCGCGCCGGCGTACAGGTCGAGGGTGCATTCGCCTTCCTGCGGGCGGAGCATGGTGAGCATGGTTCCGACCATGGTGGAGGGGGCGGCGCGGTGAATCTGCCAGAAGCCGCCGGCGGACACCTGGTAGCTGAATCGGCGGGAGCCGAAGGTGACTTCTTCGGTGACGGAGCGCAGGCCCGCGCCGAGCAGCTGGTCGCCTTCGGGTACGCGGCGGTAGGGGGTGTGGGAGGAGCCGGGGCGGCGGCGCTTGGGCTTGCCGTTGGAGGTGGACTGCGGGGTGAAGAAGAGCGAGATTTTGCGCTTGGCGAGCAGTCCCCAGGCGTCGGCTGCCTGCTGTTCGATGTCCTTGGCGACCTCTTCGATGGAGAAGCGCGGGTCAACGATGAACTGCAGGAGGACCCTACCGCGGGAGGAGACGGTTGCCTCGACTTCGCGTACGCCGCGCAGGTTCAGTTTCTCAAGCTCTAGGTTGCGCAGTTCGAGTGCGGCGAGGGGAAAGTCTACGACCGGTACGGGCTGGGAGGCGTGGTAGGGGTGCATACCGACGCGCCAGGTGACGGCGGGGCTCTTCTTGCCGACGCTGTTCTTCTGGTCGGTGTTCTTCTGGTTGCCGGGCTCGTCGCTGGGCTCGTTACCGGGCTCGGTGCGGACCTTGGTCACGTTGTAGCGCACGCGGGTACGCCAGGACAGGCCCTCGTTGTTATCGCGCAGGGGCAGCTCTTCAACCATGAGGTTGGTCAGCAACGGCGATTCGAGGGGCAGGCCGCCCAGGCGGTTGATTTGGGTGCGGACGATATCAGTCTTGTAGCGTCGCTGCTCATCCAGGTTGATGTGGCCGTACTCCATGCCGCCGAGCAGTTCGGGTACGCCGGTGGCGGCGGCGCGTTCCTCTTCGGTGGCGAGCGCATCCGCCTGGATCCAGGGGTGGGGGCGGCGTGCCAGGGAGGGTACGGGTACGGAGATAACGTCCGCGAAGTAGAAGCGGCGCTTGGGGCCAATCGCGGTGATGCGCACTTCAGCCTGTTCGCCGACGATGCCGTGACGCACAAAGATGACGCCCTGTTCGGTGCGCGCTACGAAGGCGCCGCCGTGCGCGGGAGCCTCACAGGTGACGGTGAGGGTCTGCCCGACGCTGTATCCGTCTACGTTGTTGGAGGCGGCAGGCGTGGTAGCAGGGTGAGTCACAGCATTGTCTCCTAAAGAATCACTTAATGTGAATTATTTTACACCGGTTTGTACCTTTACTCCGATTCCGACGCCCCGCAAGGGGTGCCGAATAGGACGTAAAGGGCAAAGTCCAGGCGCTATGTGGGGGTGCTCAAGCACATCACAGGCCAATGACCGGGCTGGGCAATTAATGTGGGCGCAGGGCAATTATGCTGAGCGCCGGGCAAACGTTACGGCTGGCGTTTCTTCTCGCGCGCCACAGCGTCCGCCTCGTGCAGGCGACCGCGGTACACCGCGTGGCGGTTGCTCTGAATCAGCTCGCGGCCACCACCGGCTGAACGAGTAATCTTCGGGGCGACAGCTTCCGTTGGGCCTTCTGCTTCTACCGTTGATTCTTCGCTTTGTAAACGCTGATCAAAAATCTCATCATACACCTCATCCTCGTGCATCGCCCAGGGCACGGTCGCCGTCATGACGCCAGGCTCGTGCAAAAGCGCCTGCTTGAGGCGGCGCACCGTGCGGCGGTGCAGAATACGCTGCCACCAGTGCTTCACCACAAACTCCGGGAGGTACACCACCAAAATATCGCGCGGTGACTTCTTGCGGCGGCGGCGAACATACGAAACGACAGCCTCCACCGTGTCACGGTACGGCGAATCAATCACCGACAGCGGCACCGGAATGCCCAGGGCATACCAGCGCTTCTTCACGACTTCCAGAGCGGCGCGGTCATTGTTGACCGTTAGCGCCTCAATCGTGGAGGGGCGGCCGGCACGCGCATACGAGAGGGCACGAACCGCCGGGCGGCGCACACGCTCCACGTACACGATGGCGTGCACACGCGAAGGCAGGGCCGCCACATCCGCAACGGATTCAGCGTTCAGGGGGATGTCCAGGGCGGCATCCACAGCATCGTAGTGGCGGCGAGTCACAACCATACCTCCAACCATCAGGGCAATCATTCCAAGGGAGAGCCACGCACCGGCGGCGAACTTCGTCACCACGACGATGACCAGCACCGCGGCGGTCACCATCACGCCCACCGCAGAGACCGCAATATCGCGCAGCAGGGCGCGGCGCGGCATCTGCGCCAGGGTAATGCGCAGCAGACGCATGCGGTAGCGCACCACCGCCAGCTGAACCAGCACCATCGACAGGCACATGCCCACGATGTACAGCTGAATCAGTGAGTACACGTCCGAGTTGAAAACGGTGGTGAGGAAAATTGAGAATGCCGACAGCGCCAGCACACCGTTCGCGTACAGGCCGCGCGAATCCACGCTGCGGAAGAACACCGGCAGGTACTGGTAGTCGGCCAGCGACGAAGCAATCACCGGGAAGCCCGTAAACGCCGTCAGCGAGGCAATAATCAGCACGCCCACCGTGGCGAATACCAGCAGCTGCGCGAAGAACGGCACGCCCTGATAAATTGCCAACGCCACCTGGTACAGCGCAGGTTTCTGGTGGAAGTACTCCCCCGGCGTGTGCCCGTCAATGAACAAGAAACGGGTCGTATCGTGCACCATGTGCACGCGGGTTGCCGCCGCAAAACCGAGCAGGCTCACCAGCAGGACCGAGGTGATCAGGCCCATCAGCATCATGGTGACCGCCGCGTTATATTTCTTCGGGCGGCGGAAATACTTCACCGAATTAGAAATCGTAGAAACACCCGAGAACGCCACCAAGCCGGCAGAGAAAGAACGCGCCAGAAGCAGCATCAGCGCCAGACCCTCCAGCGAATGGGTCTCGAGCTCGGGGGCAATCACGTAGGTCGCAGACTCAGCCAGTGGCAGAGTACCCGTGGCGGCACGAATCCAACCCACAATGAGGGTCGCTCCCAACAGTGCCAAGAAAACATACAGCGGCCAGTACGCAATCTTGCCCAGCAACTGCACGCCACGTAGCGCAAACAACGTCAGCGCAACAATGAGTAGCACCGCAATGTGCGTGCGCCAATCCTGAATCTGCGGATACAACGCCACCAAAAACGAGGACGCCGAAGACATAGACACCGCCACCGTGAGCATATAGTCCATCAGCGAGGATGCACCCATCACAATCGACGGCAGCGCACCCAGTTTGCGGTGCACCAGCTGAATATCGCCTTCAGAAGCAATCTGGTTGATGTTGTAGCGGTACGTGCCAATCACCAGCAGACCCACCATCGCCACACCCAAACCAATCCAGGGTGAAAAAGCGAGCGCAGATGCACCCGCAGCGGCAAGGGTCAGGATCATCTGGTCGGCTGCGTAGGCGACCGAAGAGATGCCGTCGGCACCGAAAAGAGGCAGGGCGTAGCGCTTCGGCAGCGCGACTGCCGAAAGATTTCGCGTGCTGACCGGCTGACCGGTCAGGGCGATGCGCATCCTATCCCAACGATTCCTCACGCTGTTAAGGCTATCGGTCGCGGCTTCAAAGCTCAATTTTATTCAGCCGAATAGTGGGCATTGCGAGCGGAATATCACGGGGCATCGGCGTGGAGGCTCACCCGCCCATTACACTGGTAGAGGTAGGCGGTAACGCCTTATCGACACAAAACATCAACACTCGGAGGGATGTATGCCTCACTTCGTCATTATGGGTGCCGGACGCGTGGGCGTCATGCTGGCGCGCACTCTGGAAGCTTCGGGGCATACGGTCGCCGTCATTGACCAGGACGAACGTGCTTTCCAGCCGTTGCGTAAAGGCTTTGAGGGCCGCCTGGTAACCGGTGTCGGTTTTGATGAGGACACTCTCAAGCGTGCCGGCATTACCGAGGCGTACGCTTTTGCCGCCGTCTCTTCGGGCGATAACTCGAATATTATTGCCGCCCGTGTGGCACGCGAAATGTTCAAGGTGAAGAACGTTGTGGCGCGTGTGTACGACCCGAACCGCGCCGAGTTTTTCCAGCGCATGGGTATTCCCACGGTCGCTTCGGTGCGTTGGTCCACCGACCAGGTGCTGCGCCGCCTGCTACCCGAGCAGGCGCTCAAGGGCGACTTCCGCGAACCCTCGGGCCGCCTCATGCTCACCGAAATTCCGCTCGACGACGGTTGGGCGGGTCACGCCCTGACCAGTATCGAACGTGCCGCCGGGGTGCGCATCGCCTACATCACCCGCTTTGGTGAGGGCATGCTCCCCCGCCCGGATTCCGCCTACCAGCAGGGCGATAGTGTGCACGTCATGATGCGCACCGACGACGTTGCGGACGTAACCCGTATTCTCTCCCGCCCGCCGCGCGTTGAAGACGAAGAAGTGGAGGCGAACTACGCCCCCGCCTCGGGCCACCGCAAGCACCCCCACGCCCCGAAGAAACCCGCCGAGCAGGCGCACAACGACGGCCCCGTTATCGAGCATGAATTCCACCTCGGTGACACTCCCCCGGAGCTGCCCGACCCCCTCGAACTCATCGGCCGCCATCGTGATTCCTCGAAAGGTGAGAAGTAAGTGAAGGTCCTCATTGTTGGTGCCGGTTCCGTGGGTGCCTCCATCGCTAAAGAGCTCATGATGAACGGCCACGACGTGACCATCATCGATTCCAAGCCCGAAGTCAAGAAGCGCGCCGATCTGCCCGGCGTGCGCTGGCATATTGGTGACGCCTGCGAACTGTCCGTACTGCGCCAGGTGCACCCGAACAAGGCGGACGTGGTCGTTGCCGCAACCGGTGACGATAAGGCAAACCTGATGGTCTCCCTGCTGGTGCGCAGTGAGTTTGGTGTGCCGCGCACCGTGGCGCGCGTGAACAACCCGCGTAATGAGTGGCTCTTTGATGATTCCTGGGGCGTGGACGTTGCCGTGTCCACCCCGCGTCTGATGACCGCCCTCGTTGAGGAAGCCGTGGAAGTCGGCGACGTGGTGCGCCTGCTGACCCTGCAGGCTGGCGGCGCGACCCTCGCCGAGTACACCGTGCCGGATGACCACCCCGTCATCGGTTACCGCGTGGATCACGTGCAGTGGCCCGTTGATACGGTGCTCACCGCGATCCTGCGTGACGGCGCGCCAATCCCGCCCAGTGCCGACGTGGCGATTGAGGGCGGCGACGAGCTGTTCTTCATCACGACCATTGCCGGTGAGGATCAGATTCGCGCGCTGTTCGCGTAAGCGTTTATACGTAAGTTTTTGGGTAGCGTTTATACGTAAGTTTTTGAGGAGGCGAAAGCCCCGGTCACCCATACGGGTACCAGGGCTTTCGCTTACTTTTATGAAGCTATTTCACGAAGTTGCGGGCTATGATTTAGCGGTTCTTGGAGCTTTCAGAATCTCCGGGCACCTCAGTTTCTTCAGCATCCAGTGCCTCGGGGTCCTCGCTCACCAGCGCCTCCTCGGGAGCCGACACACGCCACGCCAGCCACACGCCCAAAGCGTACAGCGGCAGACCCATAATCAGGCGGGTCGCCCCCAGCGCCTCCACATTATTCGCAAAATACAGGGGCACCTGCACGGCAAGGCGTAGCATCATTAGCACGGTAATAATCCAGGTCGCCAGCATGTACTGGCGCAGGCGTACCGGGTTCTGGCGCCAGCTCAGCGCCTCACCGCGAATGACCGCAAAAATCAGACCCATCAGCGGCCAACGCACCAGCATCGACAGCAGATACGCCAGGATGTACACGCCGTTCGTCCAGAAGCCCACCACAAAGTAGTCGCTCGCATTACCGGTACGGTACGCGGCAAACGCACAAATCGCCACGCCCACCAGACCGGTCAGCGCACTCACCAGCTTAGAGCCCTGCACCAGACGAATCAGCGTGAACACGCCCGCCGCAGCCAGCGCCGCAATCAGGGACAGGTTCAGTTCCTTCGTCACGGTGAACAGCACCAGGAACGCCACCGCGGGCAGGGAGGATTCCACCAGGCCGCGCCAGCCGCCGATAGCGTACAGAATATCCACATCGCCGTTGGCGGTGCGGCGCATATTCGCACCCATGGAGGCGCTCAGGCTCTGCGCCAGCTGATTCTCCTCCTGCGCCGGGTCAGTAGCCGGGCTAGTTGCGGGGTTAGCGTTCGGATCGGGCTGGGTTGAAGACTGCTCAGCGCTCATGTTTTCCCTTCTCAGCAAAGAATTGCGGCACGATCTCATAGCGCGGGTTATAAATCACCGGCTGATGAGCCCTCACCGACACCACACCGGAACAACGCAACAACGCACCGGCAAGCACGCCGGGCACCATCCGCTGCCCCTGCCACTTCAGCAGCACCCTATCCCCCGGGTTGAACGGCGCATACGGCGGGAAAGACACCTCGTGAGGCTCCTGCACCGCCACAGTCGCCAAAGACGCCGTGTTCAAATGGTGCTGCTTCTCGGGGTCCTCGGATTCCTCCTCGAAGTCCTCACCGGGCGGCTCCACAATCGGCATACCAATCAGCGCCAGCGGGCTCGACCACTGCAGAGGCTTCGACTTAGCCACCACCAGCTCGGCACGGTACATCGGCTTATCCTGGGCGGTCGGCAACCACACCTGCTCTACGCGTCCGGCAAGGCGTACGCGAAAGCGCTCGGGGTACCCGGGAGCAAGAATCTGCTCCTCAGGAACCGCGAGCGCACTCGGGTAGTTCGAGAACTCAGGCATTAGCCAATCTCGGTAATCTCAGGGCCGCGGCGAGGCATCGGGCGCAGCTTGCTGTGCTCGTTCTCGGTTTCTTCCTCCACGGCGGGCTCTTCCTCAGCCGCAACGATCAGGTCGGCGGGCAGAGTCATGGGCAGCAGCTCGCGCGGCGGGCGCGGCTCGTCACCACGGTCCACCACGACGGTGCGGAAGACTTCCTCCACGGAGGCGGCAGCCTTATCGTCACCGAGCACAGCCGCGCCGGAGATGACGCCGCGCAGGAACCAGCGGGGACCGTCCACACCCACGAAGCGGGCGATGCGCTCGCCGGGCTGGCCGTCCGGGGTGACGGCGGGCAGGCGGGTCAGCATCTCGGCGCCGAATACGCCGGCGTAGATGTCGACGATGCCGCCCTGGGATTTGACGGATTCGGTCAGGTCGTGACGGATGTCGTCCCAGATGCCGGTGGTGCGCGGTGCGGCGAATGCCTGCACCTGCAAGGTTGCGCCGTCACGGGTGATGGTTGCGGCGATCACCGCGCCGGTTGCGTCGTCAGTTTCGAGGCGCAGGTTCATGCCGTCGAGCAGCTTGATGCGCAGCGCACCCAGGTCGACGTAGTCTTCGAGGTCTTCGGCGGTGACTTCTTCAATATCGTGCGGGCCGTTGACGCGGTCGTACTTGATGACCTCGGGAGAGTTCTCCTCTTCCTTCAGCTCCTCAACCTCGACGTTGGTCTCCTCAATCTCTTCGGCGACAGCCTTGTCGATGGCGGCCTTTTCAGCCTCCTCGGCGTGCTTCTTCTTACCAAATCCGAACATGGTATTCCTACTTTCACCGCACGCGGGGTGCGGGGGTTTCTTCTCTTCTCTCGTGCGACAATCGCGGTGAGAGCAGACTAGTGGATTCCGCTGGAGCCGAAGCCGCTGGAGCCGCGTTCGGTCTGTTCCAGTTCATCCACCACGGTAAAGGTTGCGTGCTTGTACTTCTGAATGACCAGCTGGGCAATGCGGTCGCCGCGCTGCACGTGGAAGGACTTGGTCTTGTCAGTGTTGAGCAGGGTGACCATCAGCTCGCCGCGGTAGCCGGAATCAACGGTGCCGGGTGCGTTAACAATGGTGATACCGTTCTTGGTTGCCAGGCCGGAGCGCGGGTGCACCAGACCAACGTAACCTTCGGGCAGGGCAATTGCCACGCCGGTGGGGACGAGGGCGCGTTCGCCCGGCTCCAGTTCGAAGTCGATGCGGGAGCGCAGGTCAGCGCCGGCGTCACCGGGCTTTGCGTAGGCGGGTGCGGGCAGCTCGGGATCGAGCAGCTTAATGTGGACGTTTACGGGGGTCATCATGGTCAATACTCTAACCTTTCGCGGGTGTCTGTGCCATCACCTCGCGCTGTGTTGAGGCTCTACTACGAGGTGTTTTCGTTGCGTGTTCGCGTTCAGCACGTGCGGCGGCGTGCCGTGTTGGGTGCGACGCGGCGCTGTTCTTACGTGCGCGGCTTTCACATACTCAACGGGGCGGGTGCACTCGGCACTCGCCCCGTCATGAGGTGTATGTCGGGTGGGTGTTAGCCCTTCCCTAAAGTTTTAGCCCTCGCACTCGATGCAGTAGGACAGGCCGCCCTCTTCGCGTGCAATCTGCGAGCGGTGGCGCACCAGGAAGCAGGATGCACAGGTGAACTCGTCGTCCTGAGCGGGCAGAACAACAACGTTCAGCTCCTCGTTGGAGAGGTCAGCACCGGGCAGCTCGAAGCTTTCTGCTGCGCTGTTTTCGTCTTCGTCCACCGCACCGGACTGCATCTCGGAACGGCGGGCGTTCAGCTCCTCGTAGGACTCTTCGTTCTGCTCTTCGTCCTGCTTGCGAGGTGCATCGTAATCAGTTGCCAAACTTTCACGCTCCGTTGGTTCTGTGGCTGTGTGTTGAACTAGGCCACGCTGGTTTAATGAGTGCTCTAGGTGCCGCTGGTGAGGATTTAACCCCGACGGCATGCCAGGTATTGTTCACCATTGGCACCCTATTTGTCTAATCCTGGGTAGGCTTTGGACGGTTTAGGCGTCACATTCTAGCTTTTTCGGTCCGAAAAGTACATCTTTTTTTGGGGAAAATCCCGCCTCCGCTACTGATTTACCGCGCTTTCACGGTACCCTGGAAGGTAGTTTGCGTTCCGTGCAACACATTCACGAACGCGTCCGGTTCACCTATGGAGGTTCTCATGCTTGAACTGCGTCTGATTGGCGTTCACGATGACGGCGAAAATCTGGTGCTTGAGTCTGCTGACGGCACCCGTTTCTTGCTGCCGATTGACGCGAACCTGCGCACGAGCATCACCAAGGCTCGCCGTATTCAGCCCGCCCGCGGTCTGGGCGCTAAGGGCACCTACGGTCCGCGCGATATTCAGACCCGTTTCCGTCAGGGTGCCTCCGTTGAGGAAATCGCTGAAGAGTCCGGTTGGGAGCCGGAGCGCGTGCGCCGCTACGAGTGGCCGATCGTTGCTGAGCGTGCCCACATTATTCGTGCCGCTCAGAGCGTGAAGATTGGTCGCCGCAGCTCCGCTTCGGGTACCGCACAGATTCCCGTGACCCTGAGCGCCCGCATTGAGGAAGTCTCCGAGCGTTACGGTTTTGAGGATGCAACTCAGGACTGGACCACCCGCCAGCAGGAGAACGGCCAGTGGCGCGTTGAGGTTGATATTGCGCTGAAGGATTCGGTGCGTCAGAACCTGCCCGCGCAGGTCGTCTTCCCCGCACGTTGGGTGTACAACCCGGCAAACCAGGGCCTGTACGCTTCGAATGAGGCGGCGTACTTCCTGATGGGCAATAGTGAGGACGCTGTTGCCGCCGCCGCGAAGAAGGCTCCCGTGGAGGTTCCTCCCGCCCGCCTGCCGAAGGCACCCGAGCCCGCACCGGCACCCCTTACTTCCTCTGAGAGCGCTGATGAGCGTAAGCTCAAGGAGCTTTTGGAGCGCGCCCGCTCGGTGCGCCCGGCGCAGGTTGAGGAGCCCGAGGTGTTCGTGCACCGCGAGTCCGCTCAGCCCGCTGAGGCACCCGAAGCTGCTGCACCGGCAGAAGCTCCGAAGGCTGAAGAACCCGCACCGGTTGCAGAGCCTGCGGCACCCGCAGCACCCGCTACTGAAGCGCCCGCCGAGGCTGCATCTGCCCGCGGCCCGCTGACCGGTGCACCCGCCGCACACACCCCCGCGGCGCATCCGGCACCGGAAGATTACAGCGAGCACGCACCCGCCGAAGAGCCTGCTGAAGCACCGGCTGAATCCGCACCCGCAGAAGCTGCTGAAGCTCCCGCATCGGAGAAGCCCAAGTCTTCCTCGAAGAAGCAGCGCGTGAGCGTTCCCGCTTGGGACGACATCATCTTCGGCGGCCGCAAGTAAGCGACCGCCCTCGCGCCGCCCGATAGAGGCATCAAGACGAGAGCATCTAGACATACGAAAGCCGCCGGTTATTCGCGTGAATAACCGGCGGCTTTTCTATCTTCTCAGCCTGTATCCGCTGAGCGGGGCTCTTCCGAATCTTAGAAGGTCTTGAGCATGCGCAACGGCACCAGACGCTCAGCGTCCGTGAGCGAACCGTGCTGACCAACCATGTGCAGGGCACGCTCCTGGTAGTGGCGCATATCGTACAGCGCCCAGTCATCGCGAGCGCACACCATCAGGTCGCCAATACGGCCGCGCGCCGCATCCGTGATGACCGGGCCGAAGTAGCCGGCACGCATCAGCTCGCGAGAGTCAATCACCCAGGCGCGCTCGCCCCAGTACTGCGCCCAACGCTGAGCGGTGGCGGTGCGTGCCGCCTCCGAGGTGTCTTCGAGGTACAGGTGCACGGCGCGCGGTTCACCGGCGGTCATGGCGATATTGCGGGTCAGCTCCTCCACGCCAGAGTAGTCGATGCGCTGATGCTCGGGCACGTTCACCATGCCGTGATCGGCGGTCACGAAGAGTGCCGCCCACGCCGGGGCGCGCTCCGCCAGACGCTTCAGCGCCGAGTTCAGTTCCTCCAGCTGCTGTAGCCATTCGTCGCTGCCCACGCCGTAGCGGTGGCCCGCCGCGTCAATCTCGCCCCAGTACAGGTACACGGTGGTGGGGGTGCGACTGGAGAGCGCCTCCAGGGCGTAGGTGACGCGGGCGTTGTAGCCGACGGCGTCCACGAAGTCGCCGCCGCGTAGCGCCGCCTCCGTCAGGCCGGTACCGCGGTACTTACCCAGCGAAATGGTGAGCACGCGGCGGTTCGTATGGTGGCGTTCCAGCACGGTCGGCAGCGGCTGCCAGGCGTGCGGGTCCACCGACTGATCCCAGCCGGACAGGTGGTTCATGACCGAGCCCACTCCCCCATTACCTGCCGGGTTACGCACCTCGTAGCCGGCAATGCCGTGCGCGCCGGGTGCCGTGCCGGTGCCCAGCGAGGTCAGGGAGGCGGCGGTCGTGGTGGGGAACGCGGCGTCCAGCGGGCCCAGGTTCAGGGTCTTACGCAGGGCGGGCGCGTAGCCGCCGTAGCTGTTGAGCAGCTGCTCGCCCAGGCCGTCCACCATGATCACGCAGGCGTGGCGGAACGACGCCGGATCAACGTCCTGCTCCGCGAGGCGGCCGGCAAGGTTCAGCGGGTCGGCAACAGAGTTGAACGCCGGGTCAGAATCCAGGGCGTGCGCGGGGCGCGCCAGGCTTCGCTGAGCCACCAGAGAGGAAGCGGACTCCAGCACATCGGCGATGCTATTGCTGCCGTAGGCGGGCGCGGGAGGCAACGGCGCTCCCAGAACATCGTGCAGGGTGGGCTGTTCGGTGCGGGACGGGGCCGTCATAGGTTCCTCTCGGGTGTGTCTCTCAGGGTGTGGCGAGTGCTAATCGCGAGCGCCGTTGGGTGGCAGGCGCGGGATGCCGGTGGTTATCGGCGGGTTGCGTACATGCGGGCACGGTGCAGAGCACGCGCAAAATGCTGCGCACGCTGAACCGACTCCGGGCCGTCAGCGGTCGCAGACACACGTACCGCAATGTCCTCGCGGCGCGCATCACCGGTGTAGCCGTGGTCGGCGTTGCACTGCGGATCCTGGCAACCGGCGGGCGCCAGCTCCACGTGCAGGGAGCCGGTCCAGGCAATCTGGAAGGAAATCTCGGTCGGTGCGGTGCTACCGGCGTTGTACGCCTGCGGCTGGCTGAAACCGTAGCTGATGGTGACCGCGTTCAGGGCGCTCAGGTGCACCGCCTCCACGCTCACGTGCGCCACGGTACCCTGCGCATCCCCCTCAAGGTGCTGGTCGTCCAGGTGCGCAAAGATGACGTGCTCGCCGCAGAGCACCATCACGGTGATGTGGCGGTGAAAATCATCGCGGGAGAAGTGGGTTTCATGCTGTACGAAGTGCGCGTCCGGGTTCATGCCCGCCAGCGCGTCATCCACCACTTCCAGCACGAGGTCGGGGTAGAAACCGGCATGCTTAATGTCTGCGACCAATTGCTCGCGTTCGGGGGTGGTGGCGTACATCGTACCTCTTTCGTGCGGTGCCCTCATGAGGCGACGTCGGTCGGCGCACACGATGAGGGCGGTTAGGTATTACTCCCCTCTACCTTAGAGGGTTCCAGCCGGGCTGTGCTACTTGACCACGCTAATACAGGCTCATATGACGGTGTGCAATCCCCCGGTATGCTTCGGTTACTGCCCCGCAACCGCCTTGGCGCACCCCACAGATGACGCCGACCAACCAGCCCGTCTCATCCGCTACCACCCGCTAAAATAGGAGGAGCGAAAACACACCGACACGAGGAGATATATGGCTCGCCGATCCAAATCCGCCGTCAGCGACTACCCGGTGGATGTGGTAGAGAATATCGTCGACATCGACGTATCCGCCGAGATGGAAACCAGCTTCCTGGAATACTCCTACTCGGTGATTTATTCGCGCGCCCTCCCCGACGCCCGCGACGGCCTCAAGCCCGTGCAGCGCCGCATCCTCTACATGATGCAGCAGATGGGTCTGCGCCCCGATAAGGGCCACGTCAAGAGCGCCCGCGTGACCGGCGAGGTCATGGGTAAGCTCCACCCGCACGGCGACGCCGCCATCTACGACGCGATGGTGCGCCTCGCTCAGCCCTTCGCGCTGCGCCTGCCCCTCGTTGACGGTCACGGTAACTTCGGCTCCCTCGACGACGGCCCGGCAGCCGCCCGATACACCGAAGCACGTATGGCGCCCGCCGCGCAGGCACTCACCGCGGACCTCGAAGAAGACGTGGTTGACTTCGTACCGAACTACGACAACCAGTTCATGCAGCCCTCCGTGCTGCCCGCAGCGTTCCCGAACCTGCTCGTCAACGGCACCACCGGCATCGCGGTCGGCATGGCAACCAACATGGCGCCGCACAACCTGCGCGAGGTTATCGCCGGTACCCGCCACCTCATCGCCCACCCCGAGGCGACCCTCAAAGACATCATGAAGTTCATCCCCGGCCCCGACCTGCCCACCGGCGGCACCATCGTGGGTCTGGGAGGCATTCGTGACGCCTACGAAACCGGCCGCGGCACCTTCAAGACCCGCGCAAAGGTCTCGATCGAGCAGGTCAGCCCCCGCAAGCAGGGCATTGTCGTCACCGAACTGCCGTACATGGTCGGCCCCGAAAAGGTCATCGAAAAGATCAAGGACGGCGTCAACTCCAAGAAGCTCACCGGCATCTCCGACGTGGTCGACCTGACCGACCGCACCAACGGTCTGCGCCTCGTCATCGAAATCAAGAACGGCTTCAACCCGGAGGCGGTGCTCGCCGCCCTCTACAAGCACACCCCGCTCGAGGACTCTTTCGGCATTAACAACGTGGCGCTCGTGGACGGTCAGCCGCAGACCCTCGGCCTGCTCGACCTGATGCGCGTGTACATTGACCACCGCCTGAACGTGGTCCGCCGCCGCACCGAATTCCGCCTGGGCAAGCGCACCGACCGCCTGCACCTGGTGGAGGGTCTGCTCGTGGCAATCCTCGACATTGACGAGGTCATCCAGATTATTCGCGAGTCTGACGAGACCGCTCAGGCACGCGAAAAGCTGAAGGTCGTCTTCGACCTGACCGACACCCAGGCGAACCACATTCTGGAGCTGCGTCTGCGTCAGCTCACCAAGTACTCCCGCCTGGAGCTCGAGGCCGAACGCGACACCCTGCAGCAGGAAATCGCTGAGCTGCAGCGCATTCTCGGTTCCGATGCGGCGTTGCGCGAGCTGGTCTCCGACGAGCTCGCCGAGGTCGCCGAACGCTACGGCACCGACCGCCGCACCCAGCTCAAGACCAAGGACGACATGCAGGTCGCCATCGAGGCGGTTACCGCGCAGTCCAAGGCGAAGAAGAGCCTGGGCCTCGCCCTCGAGATCGCCGACGACCCGTGCTGGGTACTGCTCTCTGCCTCCGGCATGATGGGGCGAACCCCCGGCAAGCCCATCCGCGAGGCGCTCGTGGATCCCGGCAAGCGCTTCAAGCACGACGTGTTCACCTCGATTGTGCCGACCACCGCGCGCGGCGAGATTGGTGCCGTGACCTCCGCAGGACGCATGGTGCGTCTGTCCGTCATGGACATTGCGGTGCTGGACGAGAACGGCGGCACCCCCTCCATGGCGTCGGCGGTGAAGGCAGCCGAGCTGGTTCAGCTCGCCAAGGGTGAGAAGCTGGTCGCCCTCGTACCGCTGAATACGGTGCTGGCGCTGGCAACCGCGGGCGGCGTGATCAAGCGCCTGAACCCGGATTACCCGCTGAACCAGACCGAGTGGGACATCATGAAGCTCAAGGACGGCGACGAAATCGTAGCCGCCGCCCCCTGCCCCACCGACGATATGATTCTTACCTTCGTCACTCGCGACGCGAAGCTACTGACCTTCGACGCGGCGAAGGTCCGCCCGCAGGGACGCACCGGTGGCGGTATCGCAGGCATCAAGCTTGCCGACGGTGACCGCCTCATCGCCCTGGGTGTGACCGCGCCCGGCGACGCGGCGGAGGTCGTGACCGTCACCAACGGCAAGGACGGCCTAGCAAGCGCCAAGGTCACCGCCCTGAGCGAGTACCCGCAGAAGGGCCGCGCGACCGGCGGTGTGCGTGCGCACCGATTCCTCACCGGTGAGAGCCAGCTGGCCCTGGCGTGGGTGGGCGTGGGCCCGGCGAAGGCGGCATCCTCCGGCGGCGTGGCTCGTTCCCTGCCGACCGAGCACGGTGCCCGCGACGGTTCCGGTGTGATGCTCACTCAGAGCATCGGCATTGTGGGCCCGAACTATGCGGCTGTTTCTGCTACGCTGGCGGTTAGCCCGGAGGGTGAAAAGCTCTTCTAGGCGCGCCGTTCACGGACTTTCGACCTCAGGTTGTTTACAGAGCCTGGGGGAACCCGCGCAGATATAACGCGCAGAGCAATATGCCCAGAAAATTTTGCACAAAGAAATGCCCCGGTACTTTCACGAAGTACCGGGGCATTCCTCGCAGTTTCTTGCGTTCAATCTCGCCCGTGGCGGCTACGCTCAGCTGCGTTTAGAGGCGAACCACTTCATCGCAGCGGGCAATATCCTCAGGACGGTGCGACACCAGAACCGTAGCCACGGAGCTGGAGCGGGTCGCCGCATCCAAGTCAGCCATCAGCGCGCGGGCAGACTCAGCGTCCAGGTGCGCGGTCGGCTCATCCAGCAGCAGCACCGGCGAATTCACCAGCAGGGCACGAGCCACCGCCAGACGCTGACGCTGACCACCCGACAGGAAGGAACCGCCAGCACCCACCGGGGTGCGCAGGCCCTGAGGCAGAGCGTCAAACCACTCGCCCAGACCCACACGGCGCAGAACCTCAATCAGCTCTTCCTCGCTCGGGCGATCCGAACGGTCACGAGCCAGCATCAAGTTACCCTCAAGGGTCGACTCGAAAATGTGAGCCGCCTGCGGGCACCACGCCGCGTAGCCGCGCAGCTGCTCACCCTCCAGGATCTCACCGGAAGCCAGCACACGGCCGGACTCCAGCGGCAAGAATCCCAGAACGGTTGCAAGCACCGTAGACTTACCGGAACCGGAGGGGCCGGTCACCGCAGTCCAGGAGCCGGCGCGGGCGTTCATGTTCAGGTCGGTGAAGACCGGGTGATCCATGCCGGGCCAGCGGGCGGCAGCGTCCTGCAGGCTCAGGGCGGGTTCGGTGACCTTCACACCAAGCTCCTGCGGGGTGCCGCAGCTGACCAGGGTGGGTTCGCCGGGCTTCGGCGGGCGCGGGGTATCGCTCTTAGAACCAGCCGCAGATTCGGGGCGGTCAAAGCGGTGAGCACGCTGACGGTCAGCTTCCAGCAGCTCCTCCATCTCGGCCTCCGCGCGGGCACGCAGACGCTCAACACGACGCGGCAGAACGTGGGTGTCCACCTCAGCCTCGGTCGGCACGGAACGCTTCAGGGTCGAGGTCGCAACAACACCCTCCAGGGATACGTCACGCACGCTCGGGGCAATCGTAGCGAGCAGGCGGCTGAACGCGGGCCAGGAGCGGACCGCCTCAACATGGCCCAGGGAGCTTTCCAGCATGCCGGTGCACAGCAACACCACAATCGCCGCTTCGGGGGCACGCACGGTGCCGTCAACAGCCAGCGGGTACGCAATGACTGCGCTCGCCAGAGCCGCACCGAACCAGCTCAGGGTCACGAGGGTACGGCCCACACCCTGAGCGGTTGAGCCCTTCTGCAGGGCGGACAGGTTCTCGGCATCCAGGGCGCCGTTAGCCTTCTCAGCGGTGGTTGCCACGCCGTTAGCGCGCAGGTCCTCAGCCGCCGAGAGCATGCCGGTACCCAGGCGTAGCATCTGCGCGGTGGAGCGGCGAGCCAGCGCCTCCGCACGGGCATCGGCGCGAAGCACAATCCACGGAGCCACAAAAGTGCTAACCAGCACGGCAAGCAGGACCGGGATTAGAGCCTGCGGCAGAATGCACGCGGTCGTAATCAGCGCCGCGGTCATGACCAGCAGGTGCGCAGCCGGCGGAATAATAACGCGCGGCACGCCGTCACGCAGCTCATCAATACCGCCCACGAGGCGTTCGAGCAGCGCGTCACCACGCAGCAGGGCACGCACGCTGCTCACGCTCTGCCATGCGCCAACCCAGGCGCGCAGACGCAGAATATTTGCGGCGGCAAGAACCTTCGAATGGGTCATTAGACGCTCAGCGTAGCGGGCGCAGGCACGACCCAGGCCGAAGAAACGCACGCCCACAATGGCGACCATCAGGTACATCATTGCCGGGCCCTCGGCAGCGCGAACAATCAGCCAGCCGGACAGCGCGGTCAGTGCCGCAGCCATCAGGGAAGTAATCGCAGCCATGATCACCGGGCCGGTTGCGGCGCGAACACCAATACCGGTCAGTTCCTTCAGGGTGCGCAGGCTTGCGAACAGGCCGGCAGGCTCGGCTTCCTCGGTCTCGGCAGCTACGGAGGCGCCCGCCGGGGCGGTGCTTTCAGCCTCGTACTCTTCCCTGTCCTTGAGCAGGTGCGCGGGGGCTTGCGCGGGAACCGCAACGCGGGCGGTATTCGCCTCGGCGGTCCATGTGTAGCCCTGGGCGGTCTGCACGGCACGAACGAGGATATCGCAGCCAGCGGCGAGCTCCTGCTCGTGGGTCACGATCAGAACGGTTGCGCCAAGTTCCGCCAGGCGGTGCAGGGCGCGGGTCACCAGGTATGCCGAGTAGGCGTCCAGGTGCGCGGTCGGCTCATCCACCAGGACGGTCAGCACGGTCTGCTCACCGCCGGCACGGTAGATAGCCTCGGCACGAGCCAGGGTACGTGCCACGGCGAGGCGGCGCGCCTGACCAGCACTGAGGGCACCGGGTTCAAGGGCGGTCAGCTTCTCCATGCCCAGCTGAACCAGCGGGCCAACCAGCAGCGCAGACTCGGCATCGGTGATGGACAGCTTCTTGGAGTCCATCGCTTCACCGAGCAGAGCGGCTGCACGCTCACGCTCCGCCTCGGTAGCGCTGAGTGCGTAGAGCGCCATTTCGGTCTGCACGGTCGGTGCGGTGAAGACCGGCGACTGCGGAATAACCAGGGTGGTTCCCAGACCGGTCACGCTACCGGTCAGGTGCACGGGCTCCTCCGAGCCGGTGGGCACCAGACCCTCGCGCACGGCACCGGAGAACACGTTCAGCAGGGTGGACTTACCGCAGCCGGACTCACCCATCACGCCGATAACTGCACCGCGTGCGTCCTGGGCGGTTTCAGTCTGGGTGTTGCCAACGCGACGGTCCAGGTTCAGGGACAGGTTAGTCAGCACGGCAGGACGCGCCGGGTAGCTCACCGACAGGTCCTTAACGGCGATGGTGGAAGGCTGGCCCTTCTGCGCTGCCGGATCCTGTGCAGACGAATCCTGCGCATTCGAGTCCGCAGCGGCGGCGGGCAGGGGCGCATCAATAATCTTCTGGGCGCTACGCAGGGCGGCAACGCCGTCCTCCGACTGGTGGTAGGCGGCACCCACATCACGCAGCGGCTGGTAGCATTCGGGAGCCAGCAGTAGTACAAGAATTGCGGTGTCCAGGCCCAGGGTACCGTTGACCAGGCGCACACCAATCAGCACAGCAATCAGCGCCACCGAAATGGTGGTGATGAGCTCCAGGGCGAGCGAAGACATGAAGGCGCTACGCAAAGTCTGCATGGTGCGTTCACGGTAACGCTGGCCGAGGGCGTTCATGGAGCGGGTCTGTGCACGTTCACGGCCCAGACCGATAATGACGGGCAGGCCGCGCACCAGCTCCAGAATATGGTCGGAGAGGCGGTGCAGTTCAGCCTGAGCTTCTGCGGTTTCGTCGCGGGTGTTCTTACCAATCAGAATCATGAACACCGGAATAAGCGGCAGGGTGCAGGCAAGCACCATGGCGCTCATCCAGTCTAGGGCCGCCACAACAACCCAGAGGATGAACGGCACAATCGCGGTGGACACGAACGCGGTCAGGGTCTTCGTGTAGTAGTCATCCAGGGCGTTCAGGCCGCGGGACAGCAACACAGCGGTCGCGCCGGTACCTTCGGGGGTGTCTGCGCCACCGGTGGCGAGCACGCGCTTGAGCAGGGCGGAACGAATCTGAGACTTCGCTCCGGAGGCGGCACGCTGCGCGCTCACAGCCAGCAGGTAGTCGGTACCCGAGCGGACGAGCAGGGCAGCCACGGCGACCGCAATCAGGCCGGGGGTAATGGTGTCTGCGTCACCGAAGATACCACCGAGGCCGAGCAGCCAGCCGCCGTGCGCCTCCAGCTGCGCCTGCGCGGAGCCCGAGAACTCAATGTAGGCGCGGTACACGTCCGGGGCGCTCGTCTCTTTGAGGCGCGCGTGCTCGGCGGCAACAGCGGCGAAACCGGCGTGTGCTGCGCGGGCAATAATCACAGCCAAGGCGGCACTGAAAAGCACCGTCGCGATGGTGTGCACGGCGGTGATGACACCGAACGTGCTGAGGGTTTTACGGGCGTCAGGGCCCAGAGGTGGGCGGCGGTCAGTGCGGTCATTGCGCTTTCCTTCGGTCACCTCTGGTGCCTCAGTGTTCTGATGTTTGTCAGCGTGACGCGGTGTGTGCGTTCGACTCACGTGTTGTCCTTAGTCTTCTGCTGTTTTTACCTCCCATCAGTTTAAGGGTTGGGCTATCTAATACCTATTTGACCAGTCAGGTTTCAGGTAATTAGTTGGTCCTCACCCGGCGCTCACTCTAGCCGCGCATCGCATCGGCTGGGCTCTTGCGGGACGCTACCCACGCCGGGTACGCCGAAGACACCAGACCGGTAAGGGCGCCAACGCCCACGCCGAGCACCACGAATCCGGGTGAGAGAACCGCCTGCCAGCCCTGCACGAGCGAAAGAATAATCGTCGCAATCATGCCGGAGCAGGCGCCGATGGAGCCGCCGAGCACGCCGAGCATGACGCCCTCCATGAGGAAGATGCGGGCAATCAGCCATTTACTCGATCCGATGGCGCGGCGCAGCGCAATCTCTGCGGTGCGCGATTGCACGGACAGATACATTGCGGTTGCCGCCGAGAGGGAGGCGAGCACCAGCAGAATACCGGAGAGCACACCCACGTACAGGCCCAGATCCGAGGCGATAGACGCGCGTAGGCTCTGCAGGTCGGAGGGGGTTTCCACGTTGATCTGGCTGGGTTCAGCGGGCTTGAGGGTCAGCGGAATTGCCTTGGCGACCGCTTTGCCGTAGCCCCGTTCGGTTTCGGCAATGTATGTGACCTGGCCGCGTCCGGTGCGCTGAAGTGTGCCCGGCGAGACAATGACCGTGTTCCTAAATTCGTAGCCGCTATTGCCGGGGTCGAAGAGGCCGATGACCGGCATCAGCTGACCTTCCACCCAGATGCTCACACCGGGTGCCACCTGCGGCAACCCACCGAGCTTAATGCCGTAGTCGACGGCGGGTAGCTCGCCGGGCCTGGGCTCGGTTGTGGCGTTATCTGCAGCCTTATCTTCGGGAATAATGCCGAGGGCGCGGGCAGCGGAGACCGACACAATAGCGCCGGAGAGCTGCTCGGAGCGTTCACGGTCAGCAACGTTCTGCTGGGTGAGGGTCGAGTTCATCTGTTCGAGCGCACGCAGGGTTTCGGGGTTCATGCGGGCACCGATTTGCTCGAGCCGGGTCTTCGAGGTGGAGCTGAGGCCAATCGCCGTTTTGGGTTCGTCCTCGTAGGGGCTGAACCGGGTGATTCGCACGTCGGCGGGTGCCACGCTGCTGACGAATCCGGTGTTCTTCACGTAGTCCAGCGCGCTAATGCGGTCGGCAACATTCTGCGCGGATTCGCCCTGCCGGTAGGTTCCGAGCATGTTCTGGTCATTGTCCCTGTCGCTGATGTAGAGCGTGGATTGTTCGGATCCGAGCAGGCGCTGGTTCACCTGGTAGCTGGCGGATTCGCTCATGCCGGAGGCGCTGATGAGTCCGCCCACGCCCAGTGCGAAGGACAGACCCAGCAGCAGGGTGCGTAGCGGTCGTGAGGTGAGCGCCGAGATTGCCTCGATGCTGTCGTCGGTGAGGAAGCTTCCGCGGCGATGCGTAGCGGGCTTCTCCCCCGGTGCGAGGCTGGTGGTAGCATCTACCGGGGCACCAACCGTGGCTTCTGCCGGGGTGTCCGTTGCAACCGGCACAGCCTCGGCAACCGGCACCGTAGCCAAGTCGGCGCGGCTCTGCTCGTGTAGCCGTCCATCCTCAATGCGAATCACACGGCGGGCGGCGGCGGCAACCTCCGGGTCGTGGGTAATAACCAGCACGGTACAGCCGGTCGCGTTAATGCGCTGCAAAATCTCAATGACCTTGGCGCTATTGTGGCTGTCCAGGTTGCCGGTGGGCTCGTCGGCAAGAATCAGCGGCGGGCGCGTGGCGAGGGCACGAGCAATGGCGCAGCGCTGCTTCTCGCCGCCGGAGAGGTAGCGGGTGCGGATGCTGGCGCGGTCGCTCAACCCCAGAAATTCTAGGGTTTCTTCGGTGCGTTGCAGGCGCTCGCCGTAGGGTACGCCCTGCACGCGCAGGCCCATGGAGGCATTGGTTGTGCTGGTTTCATCCAGCAGCATGTTTGAGGACTGGAAGATGAAGCCGAGGTGATCTCGGCGCATTTCGTCGCGTTCTCTGTCGCTGAGTCCTTCCGTGTTTTTGCCGAAGAGGCTGTAGGTTCCGCTGGTGGGCGTGTCGAGCAGACCAATGGCGTTGAGCAGGGTTGATTTACCGGAGCCCGACGGACCAATAATGGCGAGGAATTCGCCGCGTTCGACCACCAGGTTGAGGTGGTCGAGGACTGCTCGTTCGCTCCCCTCGAAGACACGGGTAATGCCGTGCATTTCGATAGCAGGCGCGGTACCGAGTCCGGCGGCAGGTGTAGCTGCGGACGCTACGTTGGGCGCAACTGTAGGCGCACGTCCTGGGCTTGTGTCGGGGGTTATCTTACGGCGGCTCATGAGACAAGCACCTTCTGTCCCGCGCTGAGGTTAGCGTTAATGGCGGCGTATCCGCCGGCGGTGCGCAGGACCTCAACGTTGACTCGTTCGGTAGCGGGCGCATCCTTGCTGGTCGAGGTGGAACTTCCGCCCTTTTCAACGAGCACGTAGGTGCCCTGGGAGTCCTGGCGCACCGCGGTAGTCGGCACGGCGAGGGTGGTTGAGGTGTTGCCCTTACTGGTGATGGAGGCGCTCTGACCCGGAGTGAGCTTGCTCGGGTCGTCGGCACTAAATCGCACGCTCTTCGCCGCACCCTTGGAGGGGTCGTTCTGCAGCTCACCAATGCTGGTGATGGTGCCCTCCACACTGCCGGTGGAAGTGCGCAGGCTAACGCGGTCGCCGGCCTTGACCTTATTGGCAACAGAGAGCTCAACGCTGGATTCCACGTAGGGTTCGCTAGTTTCTACACTCGCGATGGGGTTGCCGTCGCTGATGAGCTGACCGACCGCGGCAACGGCGGTGACGGTGTGGCTTCCGCCGGGCAGAATCGCGTAGTTGTTGCGGGCAATGCTGGTGACCCCTTCGCTGGGCACGCCGGTCAGGTGCGCGCGGTGCAGGCGCGTGACGGCGTCGAGGGTGTCTTCGGTAACGGTGCCGCTCTGAGCGGTGGCGTACCCGGCGGAGTTCAGTGCCTTCTGGAAGGCGAGCACGTCGTCGCCGTTATCGCCCAGGTTGAGGTCGCGGTACAGCGGCAGCGGCCCTTCCAGCACGAAGACGGGGTCGGCGCCAATAATGCCGATGAAGTCACCGGCCTTGAGCACGTTACCGGGCTTCTGGTTCTGGTAGACGAGCACCGGCTCACCGTTGGTGCGCGCGCTAATCGGGGCGGTCTCTCCCGCCTTGGTGGTTCCTGCAATGGCGAGTCCCTCGCTGACGGTGCGTTCTTCGACCTTCGCCCAGACCGGGATCACGGTTTTCGCTTGCACGGTCGGGTCGGGGCCTGTTGCGGCGTAGCGGGTGCCAAGGTAGAAGGACAGCATGAGCGAGCCGATGGCGAGGATTGCCAGCAGCAGGAGCACGCGGGGTCGGGCGATGCGCTCGCTAAAGCGGTGACCGCTGTTTTGGTTCTGTGAGTGAGTGGTCATGGCGGTGTCTTTCTGAGCTGTTTTTGCGCTGTCTTTTGTGGTGCTGTCTTTCAGCGTCCCGGTTTACTGGTGCTCCATAACGTACTGCTTGAACTTCTCGTCACGCTCACGTTCTGCCTTGCGGTCCTGCTCAAGCTGTGACTGGTACTTGCGGATGAGCGGCATCTGGTACTGAGCTTCCAGGTCGTAGAGCTGCTTGCTCATGCCGACCTGCTGGTTACATTCGGCCTGGATGGTGGCGATGCGAATCTCTTCTTCGGAGGCGGGCTCGTTGAATCCGTTGTTCTTGCTCAGCTGCTCAGCCAGCGGGGTTTCCTCGGCGACGGAGCCTGCCGAGCGAGGGGTGAGGCCGCGGTCTGAGACGCACTGCTTCCACTTCTCTTCGAGCTCGCGGTGCAGTTTGCTACCGTAAACGGCGTTACCCGCCTCAGTAGAGATACGACTGGATGTGGACTGCCCTTCATTCTCGGGCCTCTTGCCTTCGGGCACCGCGGCCTCCAGGGTCTCGCGGGCCTTGGGGTAGCATTCGGTGCGAAGCTTGTCCTCGGGGCTCATGCTCTCCCCCGAGTTATAGGAGATGGGGGCGGCTGCGTTGTTGGGGTCTCGCTTCTGAAAACCGTACTTCTGGGCGTACTCGACGTTCCAGGGACCGTACTTTCGTCCCAAATCACCGCGGGGTGCGCTTTCAGAATAGGGAGCCTGGATGGTGTAGTTCTGCCCGTGTTCGGCGAAGCACTGCTTCATGGCAATCTGCAATGCCATGTACTCGTAGTTGGTGCGCTCGTAGTAGAGGTAATCGTCCAGGGGCATCTTCACAATGTCCTGCTCCGCGTCGAAGACGGCGTGGACGCTTTCGTCGCGTTCCAGCGGCGGGTTGAAGAGCGAGCATGCGCTCAGCGGGAGCACGCCGATGGCCAGCAGGGCACCCGTGGCGAGCAGGCGGCGGCGCGTGCCGGTGCGAGGGGTAGTTCCGGTGCGAGGAGCGGATGCAGTGGAGCTACGGTTGAGGGACTTCATCGTTGAACACCTTTCATAAGAGTGAGTTGCTCACCACATTACACTTTTTGCTCCTTGCCGCGCTCGAATTTCGGGGGGGGGTGTGCACCAAAAATTTTTGCGCGCCCACTCATCTGCCGAGAGCTGCAGCCTCTGCGGGAATATCCTCTGTAGGAATAGTCCTCTGGGGGCATAGAAAAATCCCCCGAACTTCTCAGAAGAGAAATTCGGGGGATCCTTCAATCAGCTACATGCTACTTGGTCGGCAGTTCAGCCAGTTCGGTAGCGTCGTGAGCCTCGGGGATGTGATCCACGTGCAGACGCTTACGGAAGACCCAGTAGGTCCAAGCCTGGTAGACGAAGACGACCGGCAGACCAAGGCAGGTCACGAAGGTCATAACGCCCAGGGTGTACTCGGAGCTGGAGGCGTTCGCAATGGTGAGCGAGTATGCCGGGTCCAGAGTGGAGGGCAGAACGTTCGGGTACATTGCGGTGAAGATTGCCAGAGCGCCGAATGCGAGGAACACGGACAGACCAGCGAAAGCGCGACCCTCACGGCCACCCTTTGCGGAGATCCAAGCAATCAGAACAGCAACCACAGCCAGGATGGTGCACAGCCAGGAGATGCCGTTACCGGTGGTGAAGTCCAGTGCCAGAACCCATGCAACAATCGGCAGCAGCAGGACGGGAGCCCAGTGTACCAGGATGTTACGAGCACGGTGGCGGATGTCACCGTCGGTCTTCAGAGCGATGAAGGCAAGACCCTGAACCAGGGAGAAGCCAACGAAGCCCAGACCGCCGAGCAGAACCGGCAGGGAGACCCATGCGAAGGCGCCGCCGACGCGGTCGCCGTTCTCGTTGATGGGCAGACCCATGGAGGTCAGACCCAGCAGAGCACCAACGAGCGGTGGGATAAAGAAGGAAGAAACAGACAGAGCGATGTTCCAGTTACGGATCCACTTCTCGTCGTTCTTCTTGCCGCGGTATTCAATGGCGACCACGCGCAGAATCAGGAAGACCAGCGCGAGGGTCAGGGGGATGTACAGAGCCGAGAAGAGGGCTGCGTACCAGATGGGGAATGCAGCGAACAGAGCTGCACCACCGGTCACAAGCCACACCTCGTTACCGTCCCAGACGGGGCCGATGATGTTCAGCAGCAGACGACGTTCCTTTTCGTTCTTGGTGAACTTGGAACCCATCAGCATACCGACACCCAGATCGAAACCGTCGAGAATCATGTACATGATGAGGAAGACGCCAATGGCGACAAACCAGAGGGTGGGCAGGCCAGGCTGACCGGCAAAGATATTGAAATCAAAGTTCATGGTGAATCAATCCTTACCCGCCTAGTAGGCGAACTCCAGCACATCGCGCTTGGACTTGTCGTTGGACTCGTCCTCGTGGGGCGACTGAACCAGCTCGGGCATTGCTGCCACAACACCGGCCTTGACGTACTTGATGAGCAGGTAAACCTCAACCACCATCAGCACGCCGTAGAGCAGGCCCAGGGTGAGCAGGGAGAAGAGGATTTCTTCACCGGAAACACCCGGGGAGATAGCTGCTGCGGTGAACAGGTGGATCGAGGGATCACCCTGAAGGTTCGGAGCCACAACGAAGGGCTGGCGGCCCATTTCGGTGAAGATCCAGCCCAGTGCGATTGCGAAGAAGGGAGCCATGATGGACCAGACAGCAACGTTCTTGAGCAGCTTGGACTCGGGAACGGTGCCAACGCCCTTCTTACGGGTTACCCACAGTGCGTAGAGGTAGAGGGGCAGTACGACTGCACCCAGACCAATCATGCCGCGGAAGCCCCAGTAGGAGACCTCGAGGGAGGGCAGGTAGTCAATCTTCTGACCTGCACGCTCGCCGTAGAGCGGGTTGTTGGGCAGGTTGGTGCCGAACTTAGCTTCGTACTCGGGCAGCAGGGTCTGAATACCCTTCACCGGGGTGTCGAAGTTGTCGTGAGCCAGGAAGGACAGCACGCCGGGAACCTCGATGATGGGGGTGATCTTGTCACAGCTCTGAGCGCCGAGCTCGCCGACGGTCAGAACGGAGAAGGAGGTGCCGTCGTGGCAGGCGGCCTCGGCGGCAGCCATCTTGAGGGGCTGCTTGTGAATCATCATCTGTGCCTGCAGGTGACCGGATGCACCAACACCTGCGAACGCGAGGAGACCAACGACTGCGCCCAGGCGCAGGGACTTGAGCCAAACCTGGAAGTCCTTCTTGTCTCGTGCGCCCTTGTCGGACTCACCAACGACGACCTTGCCGTCAACGACCTTGTCGATGCCGTCCTTGCGGCGACGCCACAGCTTGTACCAGGCAATACCGACCAGGAAGCCACCGGCGACCTGAATGGATGCGGTGATGACGTGAGAGAAGGTCACCCATGCGAGGGGGTTCATCAGCACTGCGCCAATGTCGGTCATGCGGGGACGACCGTCAATCATTTCTGCACCGACGGGGTGCTGCATCCAGGAGTTTGCAACCAGAATGAAGAATGCAGAAATCCAGGAGCCGAGAACAGCCATGAACAGGCAGAATGCGTGTACAGCAGGCTTGAGGCGGTCCCAACCGAAGATCCACAGACCAAGGAAGGTCGACTCAACGAAGAAGGCGAAGAGGCCTTCCATTGCCAGCGGAGCGCCGAAGACGTCGCCGACGAAGCGGGAGTATTCACTCCACGCCATGCCGAACTGGAATTCCTGAACCAGACCGGTGGCCACACCCATAGCGAAGTTAATGAGGTACAGCTTGCCCCAGAACTTCGTCATTCGCTTGTATTCGTCCTTCTTGGTACGAACGTAGCAAATGTACAGGTAGGTCACCACAAGGCCCAGACCCAGAGTCAGCGGAACCATGAAGAAGTGGTAGACGGTGGTAATACCGAACTGCCACCTACCAAAATCAAGGGGATCCATTGATAGGTCCTTACTATGTGTGTACTTAATGTGTGTTTGTGCCAGATTTCGGGTAGTCCCCCGCCGATGGAGGGCATACGAGAGTTACTGACACACTGTCTCTCATGCTTCTAAGGTACAGGGTTTTCCTAAGAAGCTGTGAGTAGGCTGTGCATAGTATGGACGTTTATTGTTTGACGTTTCGCTAAAGGTACGTTGAACGTTATCCCTCGGCGTGCGAGTGGATTGAGGGGCGAAACGCTGTGGTGCATTGCAGGGTTGCGGGGTAGTTTCGGAACCATGGTGAAACTTTGCATTTTTATATTATTTCTGCAAAATTTTGGTGACAGATTCCCAGAATATGACAGGTGCTTCAAGTAGTGCTCAAAGCTTAAATTTGCCTGTTTCATGCGGAATTTACGCGGAATCTCCGAGAATTGCGTGACTATTCTCACACAAAATTCATGGATTGTGACACGCCAGCCACCACTGCCCCGCAAGGCACCGCAATGCCCCGCAAGGTACCGCACGCTACATATCGATGCTCTACATATCAATGCTCTCGGCATCCAGCTGATGAGCACCCGCAATAATGAATTCCTTACGCGGAGCCACCTCAGAACCCATCAACAAGGAGAACGCACGCTCGGCAGCCTCCGCATCCTCAATGCGAATACGGCGCAACATGCGATGACGCGGATCCATCGTCGTCTCAGCCAGCTGGTCAGCGTCCATCTCACCCAGACCCTTATAACGCTGAATGGGTTCCTTATAGGACACCCCCTGCTCCCGCAGAGAATCCAGAAGCTCGTGCAGCTGCTTCTCCGAGTAGGTGTACACCATCTCGTTCGGCTTGCCGCGGCGCACCACCTCCACACGATGCAGAGGCGGAACCGCAGCGTACACGCGACCCGCCTCAATCAGCGGACGCATGTAACGGTAGAACAGGGTCAGCAGCAGGGTACGGATGTGGGCGCCGTCCACGTCCGCATCGGTCATCATAATGACCTTGCCGTAGCGAGCAGAGTCCAGGTCAAAGGTACGACCCGAACCCGCACCGATCACCTGAATCAGCGCCGCGCACTCAGCATTCGCGAGCACATCAGTCACCGAAGCACGCTGAGTGTTCAGGATCTTACCGCGAATCGGCAGCAGAGCCTGATACGAAGAAGAACGCGCCAGACGCGCAGTACCCAGCGCCGAGTCACCCTCCACAATGAACAGCTCAGAATGCTCAACATTGGTCGAACGGCAGTCCACCAGCTTAGTGGGCATGGACGAAGACTCCAGAGCGGTCTTACGGCGCTGAGTTTCCTTATGGATGCGCGCCGAGACGCGGGTCTTCATCTCAGAGACGACCTTCTCACACAGAGCGGTCGCCTGAGCCTTCTCCGCACGGGCGGTCGACTCCAGGCGAGCCTTCAGCGCATCGCCCACGACCTTCGACACGATCTGGCGAACCGCCGGGGTACCCAGAATCTCCTTGGTCTGACCCTCAAACTGCGGCTCGGCAAGACGCACGGTCAGCACGGCGGTCAAGCCGGCGAGCACGTCGTCCTTCTCAATCTTGTCGTTACCCACCTTGTACTTGCGGGCATTATCGGCAAGGTGCTTGCGCATCACGCGCAGCAGGCCCTGCTCAAAACCGGTCGTGTGAGTACCGCCCTTGGGGGTGGCAATAATGTTCACGAAGCTGCGGACCGTCGTCTCGTAACCAATGCCCCAGCGCAGCGCAACGTCCACTTCGCAATCGCGCTCCACGTCGGTCAGCTGCGAGCGGCCGTCCTCACCCAGCACCGGCACGGTCTCGGTGAAAGATCCGCTGCCGCTAAAACGCCAGGTGTCGGTAATACGCTCATCGTGCGCCAGAAACTCGACGAACTCGCTAATGCCGCCGTCGTACTGGAAAACTTCCTCGTGGGGTTCCAGCTCGCCGGGGGTGCCGGGCAGTCGGCGCTCATCACGGATGCAAATACGCAGACCCGGAATGAGGAACGCGGTCTGGCGCCCACGAGCAGCCAAGTCCTCGTAGCTGAACTTAGCGTCGGGGGTGAAAATCTGCGGGTCAGCCCAATAGCGCACACGGGTGCCGGTCACGCCACGCTTAGCGCGACCCACAATCTGCAGGGCGTCAGTGCCCTCGGTTGCGGGAGTGAACGGATCTTCGGGCTTGGGGGTGCGGCCGGACTCGAAGAATCCGGGAATGCCGTGGCGGAAGGACATCTGGTAGGTCTTCGAGCCACGGTCCACCTGCACGTCCAGACGGGAAGACAGCGCGTTCACCACGGAAGCGCCCACACCGTGCAAACCACCGGACGCGTTATAGGAGCCGCCGCCAAACTTACCGCCGGCGTGTAGCTTGGTGAATACGACCTCGACACCGGACAGGCCGGTGCGCGGCTCAATGTCGGTGGGGATACCGCGGCCATCATCGCGCACCTCAACCGAACCGTCACGGTACAGAATGACCTGGATGGACTGGCCGAAACCGGCGAGCGCCTCATCCACCGAGTTGTCGATAATCTCCCAGAGGCAGTGCATCAGGCCGCGAGAGTCGGTGGAGCCAATGTACATGCCCGGGCGTTTGCGTACAGCTTCCAGACCTTCCAGCACGGAGAGGTGACGGGCGGTGTAGTTCGAAGACGCCACGGGAATCCTTTCGGCAAGTGATGACTGTGTGCAAGTGATGACTGTGTATTCAGCACGGCAAGCTTGCGGAAGGGAGAAAAAATGCCCCGGGCTTGCGCTCATAGTGCTCTAAGTTTCTATTCTATCGTGGCTTGTTGCCCGCTTCTGCCTGCGCCGTCATGAGGCTCTCTGTACCGTTATTAGACGCTGCCGAGAGAATGAAACAGCAGAAAAGCACCGGCTGCCACTCCCCTATGGAGTAGCAGCCGGCGTGTGAGTATCTGTGGATGTCTGAATTTTTAGGGGTCGCTTCTGAGGTGTCCGCCCTGGGCGCCTCATAGCAGTGGCACTGCCCTAGTGAGCTTCACCCGAGGCGCGCGAGGAGCTCTCGTGACGGTTCGTGACCATGATATTGGACTTGAAGTAAAACTCTTCGGGAAGCTCATTCGTGACCGGGCCGTGCGGGAATTCGCTGAGCTTTGGCACGAAGTACCAGTCCATCAGCTCGCCGCTGCTCTGCTTGAGCACACGGCGTTCCCTCATGGCGTGGCGTACCTTGCGGCGCAGGCGCGGGCTGTCTTTCAGAGTGCTGGTGAAGACCCACGGAGTCTCGTAACCCTCGGTGATCATGCCGAAGGTGATGCGCAGGTTGCCATTCTCGTCGGCGTCCATCGTGAAGTCGCCGTCTGCGATATCGGTGAAGGCGAGCATCCAGCTGTGTCGGCGTTCGTAGCTTTCGCGGGTGGTCTGCAGCGCCGCAATGATGCGGTGGTCGATCAGCAGCTCCACCTTGCGTTCGGTGATTTCGCCCAGACGAGCGTAGGAGCCGAAGGCGCGGTTGGCGCCGCTGCGGCGAGGCCACTTCGTCACCGCACCGTGCGGCACCTCCCCCGCAAAGGTAAAGGGGCCCGTCATGGTGCCGGGCAGACGCAGACGCTCAAACGGAGCAGTCGGCAGGAAGGTCGTCAGCAGCTGATCGGAGCTGACCGACTTACCCCAGCGCGCCATCTCAAAAATGGTCGGTTCAGGGCCTACAGGGTAGATATGCGGCATCTTGCGACCGAACTCGTCAAAGCCCTCAATAAACTCACCGTTGGAGCTGTACCCGGGCATGGTCGCACCGAGCGGGCGAGTCCACGACCCCGAATACGGCTTGGTCAGATGCGGGTTCTCCACCGGCAGGATGCTGGTGCGAGCACCCAGGTAGGCGGGCATGCGCGAGAGGTTACGCCAGGCGAACTTCGCGGCAACCGCCTCGCGCCACCACATCGGGCGTTTGCCCGGGGTCTGCCCGCCCAGGCAGTGCATGAGTAGCCAGAATCCAGCCCAGCCGAGGCACCCTGCGGCAACCACGCAGAAGATAATCGTCAGCACAGTGTGCAGGGTTCCGGTCGCCCAGATATTCGTGGCGATTAGAGCCATGAACGCCACCCACGCAGCCATGACGTACGGGCCGAGCGTAATCATCGGATCGACCACCTTCACGGCGGCAATGACGCGGCGGTTCAGGCCGCGCCACACGTAGGAGTACGCCCAGCATCCGGCGGCAAGGGCGAGTGCCATCAGCAGAAGAAGGATGAGCATCGGTGTGTCTCTTTCGCTGCAGGTTTTTCTACCGCGGTCGGTGACAGCAAGCGTCGAGCAGATGCCTCGCTGAAAGGCTCTTCAATAGCAAAACTCGCCTGCCGAAGATACCTTCAGCAGACGAGTTTCTTTGGTGTCACTAACCTTGAGGTAAAACTTCTTTACCTATTGTGCCTTTAATTGGTATCCCTGTGGGGGATTTTAGGGGGATGCACGAAAAAATCGCACCCAACCCCGCGTTTTCACCCATCAGACCGGCACAGCGAGTATGCTCTGGCGCCTCAGCGACGGTTCTAGGACGCCAGCGCAGCAGCAATCTGAGGAATCAGTGCCTCAAAAGCACGCGCACGGTGGCTAATCGAGTTCTTAATCTCGGCGGGAATCTCAGCGCAAGACTTGCCAGCGTACTGACCCTCGTACAGGGCGTTCTCACCGTTCAGCTCCACGGGGCGCAGAATCGGGTCGTAACCGAAGCCGCCCTCCCCCGCCGGTGCGGTCAGCAGCTCACCGGGCAGCTCGCCGTACTCGACCGCATCAAAACCGTTCGGGGAGGCAACCGAGGCCGCGCAGCAGAATTTCGCGCCGCGGTGCTCGGCAGAAATATCGCTCAGCTGAGCCAGCAGCAGGTTCAGGTTCGCGGAATCGTCACCGTGGCGACCCGCCCAGCGCGCCGAGAAAATACCGGGGGCGCCGTTGAGCACATCCACCGACAGGCCGGAATCATCAGCAATAGCGACCAGGCCGGTTGCCTCGGCAACAGCGCGCGCCTTCAGCAGGGAGTTCTCAGCGAAGGTCACGCCGGTCTCGGGAACATCGGGGGCGTTCACGCTGGAGGCGTCAACCACCTGGGTATCAACGTCCAGGCCGTCAATGCGTCCGCGCAGAATTTCGCGCAGTTCCTTGAGCTTGCCCTTATTGTGGCTTGCCAGAACAATCTTTGCGTCTGCCATAGTTTCTCCTTGTCGACGGAACTAGTTACTGGGACGGGTTAGTGTGCCAGTGCTTCACGCTGAATCTGAGCCAGCTCTGCGGTGCCTTCCAGCGCCAGGTCGAGCAGGCTGTTGAGCTCGTCGCGGTCGAAAGGCGCGCCCTCGGCGGTGCCCTGAACCTCAACGAACTTGCCGCTGCCGGTGACGACCACGTTCATGTCGGTCTCGGCGCGAACGTCTTCGGTGTAGGGCAGGTCCAGCATGGGGGTGCCGTCAATAATGCCCACCGAAATTGCGGACACCGAATCGATCAGCGGGTTCGCCTTAGCGGGCAGAATCTTCTGCTCCTTCGCCCAAGAAATAGCGTCTGCCAGCGCCACGTACGCGCCGGTAATAGAAGCGGTGCGGGTGCCGCCGTCAGCCTGCAGAACGTCACAGTCGAGCACGATGGTGTTCTCACCCAGTTCGTCCATGTTGATGACCGCACGCAGGGAGCGACCAATCAGGCGAGAAATCTCGTGGGTGCGGCCGCCCACGCGGCCCTTCAGCGACTCGCGAGAAGAACGGGTGTTGGTGGCGCGCGGCAGCATCGCGTACTCGGCGGTCACCCAGCCCTTACCTTCGCCCTTGAGCCAGCGCGGCACGCCCTCGGTGAAGGATGCGGTGCACAGCACGCGGGTGTTGCCGAACTCGATGAGGGCGGAACCCTCAGCGTTGCGGGACCAGCCGCGGGTAATGGTGATGGGGCGCAGTTCGTTGAGGGCGCGGCCGTCTTCGCGGGTTGCAGTCATGGGTTCTCCTTGAATCTGTCTGCGGGGTCTGTGTCTGTCTGTTGAATCTATGTCAAAAAGTGGGCGGGGCTGAGCGCAGTTTGCACTAGTCCAGTTTGTTTTAGCCCAGGTCGGGTTTAGCCTAGTCCAGCTCGGGCTTCGCCTAATCTAGCTCAGGCTTGGGCAGCGCAATCGCGGTGTTCAGCGGCGGATCAAGCACCTCCACCACGTTCAGGGTGGACGTGACCGGGTGAGCCTCCGTCGGGCGCGGGTAGATGCGGTAACTTGCCGCCATTTCGGCAATGCCGACCGGGCCAGAGAAAGCACTGCGCGCCTCCGCGCGAGCGATGTCCGGGTCGTTCCACACGGGCAGGTGGGTCAGCAACAGGTTACGCACACCCGCCTCCGTGGCAGCCTCGCCGGCGCGCTTGCCGGTCAGATGAATACCGCGCAGGGCTTCGTCTCGACCCTCCTGGTAGGCTGCCTCGCAGAGGAACAGGTCAGCACCGCGCGCAGCCTTGACCAGGCCCTCGCACAGGTCGGTATCGCCCGAGTACGAGAACACGGTGTGACCCTCGCGGTCATTGCAGATGATGCGCAGCGCGTACGGATCCTTCGAGGGGTGAACCACACGGAACGGCTCCACGCGGAAGGGACCAATCTGCACGGGCTCACCCTCAGTCCAGGTGTGGTACTCAAACTCGGTGCTCATGCCCGGATCCGGGTCCAGGCCGTGAGTCGCCGAAAGGTACTCGTTAATCGCGGCGGGACCGTACAGCGGAATGCGGCCCTTGGGCCAGCCGCGCGGATCCCACTTGACCGCCACGTGCAGACCGGACAGGTCGATGCAGTGGTCCGGGTGCAGGTGCGAAATCAGAATCGCGTCGATATCGCTCAGATCGATATGGCGCTGGAGCATGCCGAGGGAGCCGTTGCCCATGTCCATGATGATGCGCCAGGTTCGACCCGCGAAGTCCGTGGCGGTGAGCATGTAGCAACTAGCCGGTGAGACGGGGCCGGGAAAGGAGCCCGTGCAACCGATAACGGTTAGACGCATGAGGTGTCGTCCTTAGGGGTGGTGCCGGAAAATTCGGTGCCCGCGACAGTGTGTGCTGCCTCTGCAGGATCTGCCGATTCGTCGAGGGTGATGCTGCGGTGTGCCGCAAGCATTTCGGGGGTGAGTGCCGCCAGCGAGCCGGTCGGGTAGCGTTCCGCCACGGAGCTGGTGTGGCGCACGTTGGTGACCTCGGGGCCGAGGAAGCGGCGTGCCAGCTGCGAGAACGTCTCAGTTTCGCCGGTGGCGAGGAATTCGTGGTGCGGGTTTTCCTCGGGGACCGGGCTTTCAATGGCGTGGTTGAGCAGTTCGCGGTACACGTCCTTCGCGGTCTCATCCGCGGAGGAAACCAGGGTAACGTCCTCACCCATAATGTAGGAAATCACGCCGGCCAGCAGCGGATAGTGGGTACAGCCGAGCACGAGGGTGTCCACGCCAGCGTCCTTGAGCGGCTGCAGGTACTCGCGGGCGGTCTCCAGCAGCTCGGGACCGGAGGTAATGCCCTTCTCCACGAACTCCACGAAGCGCGGGCACGCCACCGAGTGCACCTCAAGGTTCGGGGTAATCGCAAAAGTGTCCTCGTAGGCGCGGGAGGTGACGGTCGCCTCCGTCGCAATCACGCCGATCTTGCGGTTACGGGTTGCGGCGAGCGCACGGCGGGCGGCGGGCTGAATCACCTCGATGACGGGGATGCCGTACTGGCGGGTGTAGCGTTCGCGGGCGTCGCGGAGCACCGCTGCGGAGGCGGTGTTGCAGGCGATGACGAGCATTTTCACGCCGGAGTCGACGAGTTCGTCCATGATGCGCAGGGCATTGGCGCGTACTTCTGCGATTTTGAGGGGGCCGTAGGGGCCGTGGGCGGTGTCGCCGACGTAGATGATGCGTTCGTGAGGCAGCTGGTCCATGATGGCGCGTGCCACGGTGAGTCCGCCAACGCCGGAGTCGAAGACGCCGATGGGTGCCGCGGCGGTGGGGCCTGCGGGCGCGGGGCTACCCCAGGGGGTGCGGGCACGGTAGGGATTTGTTGCGTCGATGCTGTCACTCATGTGTCACCTACACTTCGTTATCGGTCGGGTACCACGTTCTATGCTAACTCGCTAAGGTTACCCTTTTAGTCCGTTGAGCGGTTAGATGAGTCGAGAACCACCATTATGTGGTTGTATATGACGATAGTTTGAGGGGGAATTTGAAAAATTCGTTCTATTCTTGCTCGTTTGCCCCGCCAAATACTCCGCCGGACTTTTCCTCTTCTTCGTCGTCCAGCCCGTCGAGCATGGCGAGCATGAGCGAGTCCTGAACCCAGGAGACAAAGTTGTACACCACAGCCATGTACTCTTCTTGGGTCTCGATCTCGGAAGGGTCGGTGAACGCCGCAATATCTTCTGCGGTGTCTTCGTCCACAATGTAGAGGCGGTCGGCGAGCACCAGGCGAATATCGCCGAGCGCGGCAGCCCAGGCGCGGGCGTGTTCTTCGTTCAGGCGCAGGTCGCTGGATTCAATGTCGAAGGCGAGCATGGCGAGGTTCGCGCGTTTGGTTTCGCGCAGGTCGCGTTCGGTGTAGCGGCGGTATTCGGTGGCGGCCTCGTCGTCGCTGCTTGCGGCGGGTAGCAGGCGTGCTACGGCACTGTCGGCGGGAATGGTGGGGTTTTCGGTGATGCCGACCAGCGCCTCCAACGGGTCGACGGTGCCGCCGTCGGCGGTGGTATCTGCCGGGCGCAGTAGCGCGCGAACGTCTTCGGCGAGTTCGCGAATCAGGTCACGTTCGGCGGGTTCGAAGGAGGCGGTGTAGCCTCCGGGGGTGCGGCGGAAGGGCCGTGCCATTAGTTTTCTACTTTCTCGAAGGTTGCCAGCAGACCCCAGGCGTGCATTGCCTGGGTGTGTTTTTCGGCGTCTTCGCGGGAGCCGGTGAAGACGATTGCCTTGCCGTTGTTGTGCACCTGCAGCATGAGTTCTTCGGCGCGGGCACGGGAGTAGCCAAAGTGGCTACGGAAAACGTAGGACACGTAGGTCATGAGGTTGACGGGGTCGTTCCAGACGATGACGTTCCAGGGGATGTCTGCGGCGAGGATGTTCTCCAGGGTGGTGTCGAGGTCGGTGTCCTCGAGGGTTCCGGTGGAGAGGGTCACGGCGGTAGTGTTCATTGGTTTCCTTTGCGGCCGGTTCCCTTTGATTATACGGGCGGGTATGTGTTGCCCCTGTGTTCGTCCTGCGCTACTGCGGTGTTCGTCCTGCACTACCCCGGTGTTCGTCCTGCGTTGCTCCCGCACAGAGTGCTGGTAATTTGTCATACTACAGCACTTAGAGTCAAGAATACTTTATGTAGTGATTGACACGCCGACTCAAGAGGAAAAATACCCTAATCCCCCACTACAATAAACACATGGCTACTACTTCCCTTCTCACCGACCACTACGAACTGACCATGCTCCAGGCGGCACTCGCCTCCGGCGCAGCCAACCGTAAGTGCACCTTCGAAGTCTTCACCCGCCGCCTGCCCGCAGGCCGCCGCTACGGCGTCCTCGCAGGCACCGGCCGATTCCTCGAAGGCCTCGCTAACTTCCGCTTCAACGACGAAGAACTCTCCTTCCTCTCCTCCCGCAACATCGTCAACAAAGAAACCCTCTCCTACCTCGAATCCTTCACCTTCAGTGGCAACATCCGCGGCTACGCAGAAGGCGAAGCGTTCTTCCCCCACTCCCCCGTCATGCAGGTCGAAGGCACCTTCGCCGAAGCATGCGTCCTCGAAACCTACCTGCTGTCCATCCTGAACTTTGACTCCGCCGTGGCGAGCGCCGCCTCCCGCATGAGCGCAGCCGCTGGCAACCGCCCCTGCCTCGAAATGGGTTCGCGCCGCGCCCACGAACGCGCCGCCGTCTCCGCCGCACGCGCCGCCGTTATCGCCGGCTTCGCGGGCACCTCCAACCTGGAGGCCGGTCTGCGCTACGGCCTGCACACCATCGGCACCAGCGCCCACGCCTTCACCCTGCTGCACGACAGCGAACGTGAAGCATTCGAGGCGCAGCTGCGTTCCCTCGGCGCCCGCACCACCCTGCTCGTCGACACCTATGATGTGGACGAGGCGGTCCGCCTCGGCGTGGAACTGGCTGGCGAAGAGCTCGGCGGCGTGCGCCTGGACTCCGGCGACCTGGTCGCCACCGCGGCACGCGTGCGTGAACTGCTCGACTCGCTCGGCAACACCCACACCAAGATCACCGTCACCAGCGACCTGGACGAGTACGCTATCGCATCCCTCGCGGCAGCCCCCGTGGACTCCTACGGCGTGGGTACCAAGCTGGTCACCGGTTCCGGCGCGCCGACCTCCTCCATGGTGTACAAGGTTGTTGAGCGTGAGAATTCTGCCGGTGAAATGCAGCCGGTCGCTAAGGCGTCAGCTGGCAAGGCGTCCATCGGTGGCGCCAAGCGTGCGGCCCGCCGCCTCAATGGCATGGGCATTGCGACCGCCGAGGTTCTGGGCACCCACGAGGACCCGAACCTGCTCGAAGACACCCGCCCGCTCATGGTGGACTTCGTCCGCAACGGCGAGCTGCTCCCCGGCTTCACCGGTGAGGAAGGCGTGCGCCGCGCAACCGCCCGCCACGCAGCCTCCCTGGCTGAGCTTCCCGAAGCTGCCCACCGCCTCTCGGAGGGCGAGCCGATCATTCCGACCGAATTCATCTAAACCACCCTTCTGAGATACTGTTTTCACCTGGCGAATCTTCACCTGGCGAATCAGAGTGAAAACTCATTCCTACTTGTAAAGGACAGACATGTCTAAGGCACTGATTATTGTTGACGTGCAGAACGATTTCTGCGCCGGCGGCGCCCTCGCCACCGAGCGCGGTGCGGACGTTGCCGCGCTGATTAGCGAATATGTGGAGAACAACCACCACCGCTACGACGCGATTGTTGCCACCCAGGACTGGCATATTGACCCGGGTTCGCACTTCTCTGACACCCCGGACTTCGTGGACTCCTGGCCGGTGCACTGCGTCGCCAAGAGCGAAGGCGCGCAGATTCACGAGAACCTGGACACCGACTACATTGAGGCGTACTTCCGCAAGGGCCGCTTCGAGGCCGCCTACTCGGGTTTTGAGGGTCTTCTCGCCCCCGAGGATGAAGTCGCAACCGGCGAGCACGAGCCTGGTGCGGATGCGTCCGAGGACGGTCCGCAGACTCCCCTGTCGGAGTGGCTGGATGAGCGCGGTATCGAGTTCGTCGATGTTGTCGGTATCGCCACCGATTATTGCGTGTCGGCAACCGCTCGCGATGCGGTCGATGCAGGCTACGAGACTCGCGTGCTGCTTGACCTGACCGCACCCGTGCACGAGGACAAGCTCGACGACGTGGTTGCCGAGCTTGAAGATGAGGGCGTTGAGGTGGTTGAGGTTCTCTAACCTCCACTATCACTGTAGGTAACTCGCCATTTCAGGCGGGTACTAAAGATACAGAGGCGTTGAATATACAGAGGCGGGGAGCCTGGGATGTACTATCCCGGGCTCCCCGCCTCTTCGTAGATGTAAACCTTCCGGGGTTATCTGTTTCTGACAGCCAGAGGCCGTGATGAACGTGTTTTGGGTATAGCGAAGGCCCGCAGACACCGAAGTGTCTGCGGGCCTTCAGGTTGGCGCATTACTACCAACCTTTTCCTCAAAGCCATTGGTTTCACCGTTGAGACTCAACGAGACATCACTCAATGGCGTTCTCCGTGAGTGGCCAAAATACACCAAGAGACCACTCGCCAGAGAAGCACACAGCCCTCAAGCCAGATATGCGCGAATGCACCACTGGAAGGACTAAAACTTAGGGGCCGATTCTCCCGTTCCTGAGGAAAATTTCAGGAGCGGGAGAACCGGAGGGGCTAGTATCTACCCCACCGAGTAACCCAAGAGGGGGACTCGGATAAGCACACTATTAGGAGCGCTCGCAGAGGGTGACCTTCACGTAACCGGGGTTACGAACGCCGGATTCCTTCGCAGCGTTGTTAGCGGAGGAGATAGAGCCTCCAGCAACAGAGGGAGCAACGTAGGAGCCACCTGCGCCACCTGCACCAGCCTGGAGCAGTGCACCAACATTCTGGCGGACACCGCCCTTAGCAGCGGTGTTACCATTCCACTTCTCGCCGGTCAGAATCGAAGAGAGTGCACGAACAGCACCGGAGCCACCGCCACCGTAGCCTGCGCCACCACCTGCGGAGACAACGCCCTGGTAGCCATTGAAGCTCTTCTTTGCAGCATCAACCTCAAGGCCGCCCTTTTCGTCACCCTTAACTACGCCTTCATCGATAGCCTTCTGGTTAGTAACGGGGACAGACTCCTTCGGCAGATCGGGGTGGTTATCCAGCTGGTAGGAGTATGCGGAGACGCCATCTGCACCCTTACCATCAAAACCATTACCACCGGTGTCACCGGCGGTGGAGGAGCTGAAAATCTCCTGGTTATTAGTGGACACGAAGCCCATCACACCGAAGACGTTAGCCAGAGCGTACAGGCGAGGCTTCTCACCACCGGTACCACCGGTGCCATTGCCGCCACCCTTACCACCAGCAACCTCCATTGCAGAGGTGGGGGTACGCTTACCGGATGCGTCCTTCAGGTGGGTGTACCAGGAGACGGAGGTCTCTGCAGTATCACCGACAGCAGCGGATGCGCTTGCACCTGCAGGCAGAACGGAAATGTTCGAGGTGTCCTCCAGGCGGGTGGTGCTGGTGTCCTTAGCCTTGGAGTTGAAGTAGGGGTTAGGCTCAGTACCGATAACGTTACCTGCAGCATCCTTCTTCTCTCGGGTTTCAGGCATGTTGTTGGTAGCCGGCTGAGTACGAATACCCGCACCGCCACCGCCACCCGCGAGGGCAACAACCTTGCCATCGATGACCAGAGCGGAGGAGCCACCACCGGAACCACCGTGGACGTAACGCTTCATATCGGAGCCACCAGGCCACTTAGCATCAACGCGAGACTGTGCGTCCGAGGGGACGGTGTAAACATTCACGTCACCACCGTTACCGTAGCCCTGACCACCGGTTGCCGGACGGGTACCCCAAATCTTGTAACGCTTCTCCGGCTTAGTATCGGGGGCGTTCTCCGCACCATCCACGCGTTCCAGGTAAGCTACACCACCGGCAGCTGCGACCAGCTCGATGACCTGGCCTTCCTTGACGGGGATTTCACCCACAACGAGAGCACCGGAACCACCAGCAATAGACGAAGAACCGCCACCTGCACCACCGGCAACCTCGAAGCGAATCTTGTCAACCTTA